>NZ_JAEQCB010000150.1:0-19993 GCF_020738785.1 Microcoleus sp. PH2017_05_CCC_O_A
TCGTAAGGCGAGAATTGCCTCTCCAAAAACCGTTCAGGCTTGAATTGCAGCGGTTCTGGATACAAATCTTCCCGGCGGTGGGTTAAATAAATTGAGCCGAAAACCACCGTACCCGGTTCGAGTTGATGGCCCATTAGTTCCACGGGTTCCCGCACTACTCGCGGAAATGTCAGCATTCCCACTGGGTAAATTCGCAGTGTCTCTTGACAAACTGCACTCAGGTAAGGCAAGCGGGAAATCTCCATTGGGTCGGGGTTTTCGCCCAAACTGTCCAATTCTGGCAGCAGTTTCTGGCGTACCGAGGGCAAACTGTGAATCCAGTAAAAGGCCCAAGCTAGCGCTGTTGCTGTGGTTTCGTGGCCAGCAAACAACAGCGTCATTAATTCGTCGCGCAATTCTTCATTCGTCATTGGTTCGCCGTTTTCGTCGCGGGCGGCCATCATTAAGCTGAGAATGTCGGTACGATCGGCATTTGGTTGCTGTTTGCGCTCTTCTATTTCGCCGTCCATCAGTTCGTGAATTTTTTGGCGCTGCTGTTTCATGCGTCCCCAAGGACTCCAAGGGCCCCAATCTTGCTGCAACCAGGGCAGAAATAGGATACTCGATCGCACCGGAGAGCCGGTCATATCGATAATTGAAGCCAGCAGCGGGGAAAGTTGCTGCAACCGCGGCCCTTCATTCAGTCCGAAGACTACTTGCAAAATTACCCGCATGGTGATTTCCTGCATGGCTGTGCGGGCGACAAAAGGTCGATCGACCTTCCACTTGCTAGCAACATCTTGGGTAATATCGCAAATTTGCTGGCCGTAGTTTCGCATCCGTTCCCCGTGAAAGGGTGGCATCAATAATTGACGTTGCCGTTTGTGCTTTTCTCCGGAGATTACAATCATCGATTGTTCCCCCAGGACTGGTTTGAGAATACCGTTGATATCGCCTGGAGCATCAAGCGCCTTGCTGTTGAGCATTTCCTGGATCGCTTGCGGGCTGTGGATCATCACGAAGGGTTCAAGGTTGCCCCATCGAGTCGTGAAAATCTCCCCGTACTTTTTGGCGTTGCCGTCCATGTATGTCAGCGGATCGCCAATCCATTGAATTAGCTGCAAGAAGCGGGGGGTTTTGGGACCGTCAGGTAGGGTCATAAAAATTATGGCGCTGTTAGAGGACGCGGGTAACATCCATAGGAATCCCGCAGAAAGCGGGTTGTACGCTCTCCCATAATTTTAAGAGATTATTCTCGAACGGTACTCACAATGTCCTGTCCGAGCTCTGTAAAACGGACTGTTTTAATTTGCCAAGGAGCATAACTGGTTAGGGTTTGGCGCACGCCTCCGAACAAACCTAACATCTGACAGCTTGACAGATTTTGCAATTTCTGGCGCGAATTCCCTGAGGCCCGTAAATCTACGGTAGCGATGCCGAGGTCGCGATCGATTTTAAGCCGATAACCAACTAAACCCAGACTAGCGAAAATCTCCTGCTTTAATACTTCATTAACGGCCGATGACATTAACTGGTTATCTGGGCCTGTAACTGTTGCTGGCTTCAGACTTTGACAAAGATTGTCTACCTCATAAACCGTAACTGTAGCTGTGCTTTCTGGTACTTTGGTACTCGGTAAAACCGAGCTAACAGAGTTAGAGGGCTCCGGTGGGGCCGATCGACTATCAAGTTGATTGCCGGTTAGCTGTAGGTGCGGGAACTGACGGGTTCTTGCTGAGGGTTGGCTCTGGTTTTCGGCTGATTTAGCTGCTGCATCGTAGCTAGAACAACTGCTACCCCCGATCAAAATTAATCCAGTCGCTAAATACCCGAACTGTTTGCAGATAAGGTTCATAACTTTTTAATACTCAACTAAACGTCAGTGTAGGTCGGGCAGAATTTTGGTGGTAGCAAGCACTTAATCCCTAATTACACTCACTTAGAAGTATTTCCGCAGTATGAAGACGAAAATAAGTTCAGAGTTATTGTTTAATAGTCCGGACAGTTTTTAGATCGCAGCCTGAAACCCTTGATTTACCCGAAAGCGTATCGTGTGCCTCGTTAGCGTAGCCCTCGCAGAGGATCGCCATGAAACCCTGATTCTACGGTCGGCAATCAAAAATGTCCGAAATATTGCTTGCTAATACCTTTATTTTAGTGTTAGATTACACAAGAGGGGTATCTCCCCTCATTGGTGCAACCCTGCCGTCTTCGTATCTCCGCAGATCGACCTCGCGATTTAAATCACAAGTTAGATCAAATACCTTGTCAGTGGTGTGATGTACCCGATGCAAATTTAGCTATTCCAAGGTCTGAGGTAACAGCCTCTTTCCGGTTGGCGAAAGCTTGAGTTTGATAGTAGTAATGACGACAGAATTTAGAGTTGGCCACGTATTGTGGCATGGTTCAACAACCGCGCCGAAAGCACCGCGATAAGGAATGTACAAGTAGCGAACAACATACAGAAGATTTCAGCAAACTGAAGTACAAAAAAAACTGGTTTCCGTAAGGCTGCACCTGTGAGTGTCGGCCATGATTCCGAGTTTCTGATGTGCAGTCGATCGAGCTGAAATTTGCTGTGATTTGGATCTCTAATTAACTTGCGTATCAAGATTATTATCGCAGAATCAGGTGCTTTTTGTAACAAATTTACTAAAAATCGAGCGAAAACATGATCGAACAGCAATTAACAAAAGTTTTGGCGACAGCAGCGATCGCCCTGTGCGCTCTGACAGTGGCTTCTGCGCCAAGTTATGCCCGGCCGACAGTGGGGGAAAGCGGATTTTGGTGCAGCACCTCGACAGGTGCGCCGGTGACGCTGTACCAAAACCCTCAAGGTGCAGTAGAGCCTTGGATTGAGTGGACTTCTGATTATTTTTCCGGTTC
The DNA here is from genome assembly GCF_020738785.1 of Microcoleus sp. PH2017_05_CCC_O_A. NCBI lineage: Bacteria > Bacillati > Cyanobacteriota > Cyanophyceae > Oscillatoriales > Microcoleaceae > Microcoleus > Microcoleus sp. PH2017_05_CCC_O_A. Next base: position 2,866 of record NZ_JAEQCB010000150.1, read on the forward strand.
GGGCTACGATCCGGCAACTCGGTGTCAATTGGTCAGCCAACGCCTCGAAAGCTATCGCCGCAACCGAATGCTGAGGTACATTACCGTTGGTCAGATGAACGGCCAAAATGTCATCTGCACGGCGAATCAAGTCAATGGTGTGTGCCAAAATTTGATTTATACCCTGCGGCCGGGCCAAGACCCGATCGGCTCTTTGTATAATTTGTTAGCTTGGCGTCAAGGACAGGTGGGGATGCCCTCTACGGAGGAAAGCAGCCAAATTCCTTACATTGATGTGAGAGAAAAGCTAGGGGAAAAACTAGGGGAAAATATGGGCGATCGGGCGCAACTGCCCCCTTTTTCTGGGCCCTCGGAACTGCGGTAAAGACTGGAAAATTGCCAATCTCATTGCCAATTCCCGGGGGTGACGTGGAAAACTTGGCGCGACAGGCGACGATACGCATCAAGACCTCGAAATCCTCGGGTTCTGGGGCGATCGTCCAGCGCCAGGGACAAACGTATACTGTGTTGACTAGCTGGCACGTTGTGGCTTTCGACAAGGGCGATCGCACAATTATCACGAGCGACGGCCAGATCCACCAACTGTTGGGAGTTCCGCAGCGACTGGGCGATACGGATCTGGCGATCGCTAAATTTCGCAGCGCGATCGAGTATAAAGTAGCGCCGATTGGCGCGCAGCAGCCAGCGGTGGGAGAGCCGCTGCTGGCGGCCGGATTCCCTGCGGAGACTGGGGCGTTGGCCGTAGCGCAGGGGTTCGTAGAACTGCTGCTGCCAAAATCTTTACCTGAAGGCTATAGCTTGGGCTATACAAATGAGGTTAAAATTGGCATGAGCGGCGGCCCGATTTTTAATGCCAAAGGTTTCTTGGTTGGGATTAACGGTCGAGGTAAGTATCGAGATCCCGGTTTTGGCGTCTATGCTTTTGAAGATGGAAGTGAACCGACGCCGGAATTATTGGAAAAGATGGTTAAATCTAGTTGGGGAATTCCTATCAGTACATATTTGCAGTTCGTCTCGTCTCATGTGGAGAGTTAGCGATGAATTCGTGGGGTTTGCGGTTTGATGCGCTGACAGTCATTTTGACCGGTGCAGTAACGGCGGCAGCAATTGTCGGCCCACAATATGCTGCTTGTGCTAAAACAGCCCAAGAAGTTGCGGAGCTAGCGATGTTCACAACTGTAGAAGTGAACAACACGCTGGGTTTTGCGGCTGGTGGCTCAGGAGTAATTATTGCTAAACAGGGGAATATTTACACTGTTCTGACGGCGAATCACGTAGTGGCAAGTCTCGCCCAAGAATACAGCATTCGCACTCATTCGGAAAAAAGCTATACAGCAATCAGAATACAGCGACTCCCGAAAAACGATCGCGATATAGACTTAGCTTTGATCCAGTTTCAGAGCCGAGATCGGTATCCAGTAGCGCCGATCGGTGAATCGCAACGTGCTGTTGTCGGTTCTACTATTTACGTTGCTGGCTATCCGCTACCAGTCGCCTCTGGATCTGAAAGAAAACTCGAATTTACTGCTGGTATTATCTCTTCTCGCGTCGGTCGCGCATCATCCGGGTACGGATTGCGCTATCAAGCTGTGACAAGGCGTGGGATGAGTGGCGGGCCTGTATTTGATGCTGATGGCAGGGTTGTGGGAATTCACGGCCAGGGTGATACTGTTGGTACGGTGCAGAGCCAGTGGAACGGTCAGACTGAGGAAATTAAAACTGGGTTGAATGCTGCAATCCCGATCGATGCTTTTACGGCGTTGCGATCGCAAACCAAGCCTAACGGGTTTGATATTCTCAGCAATATTGCCATCAACCGCAGCTCTCCCCAAACTCAACCGAATCTCCAGCGGGGGGGATTTGTGTGCGATACCTCAACAGGAGAACCAGTGACTGTATATCAAAATCCCCAAGGGTTTAGAGAGCCTTGGATTCGCTGGAATTCTAATTTCTTTTCTAGTGCTGGCTACGATCCTCTGACTCGCTGTCAACAAGTGACTCAACGCCTAGATAATTATAACCGCAACAAACAGCTTAATTATGTCACTGTCGGTCTGGTAAACAATCAAAAAGCGATTTGCACGAGCAGCCGGATTAACGGGCCCTGCGAAGGTTTGATCTACACGTTGCGCCGCGATCAAGATCCAGCTCCTGCACTTAGCACTTTCTTCGTTTGGCTGGCGAATCAAAAGGCTAGACCGTCTCTTTTTGAAAGCGGCGCTCCGATTTATATTAATCTTGGGGAACGACTAGATGTAGATATTGCCGAACCCTAAAGAAACAGTTTGTAGTGCGGACTTCAGTCCGCTTTATGCTGCGGACTGAAGTCCGCACTACAAACCTTACTTATTGGAGTCAATCGATCGGACGCGATAGAAAGGTTGCGCTCAGAGTAAAAAAAGCAGATAGCCTTTCGGCTTCGCTCAAGGTAAAAAGAAGGAAGACGGAAGAAGGAAGAGGGAATAAAATTAATGGTTTCAGCAATCAACAAAGTTGTCACCGTTTTGGGGATTGCTATAAAAATTTGAGATATTTGACAGATTTATGATTCGACATAGCAGAAGTGATGATTTTTTGCAACACAAAAGCTATAAAATTACTGTTACTTAATCCAAGTCAAATTTTTCAGGTATAAAGAAGCATGACTGCAACTACGCCGAAGGCAACGTCAGCAATTCCTAGTTTTTGTGAAGGAATCCAGTATTTCTCGGAGAATGTGCCGGGTTTTGAGACTTACGGGAAAACACCTGCGATCGCCCAAGGAAGCAATTCGATCGCCGATCCAGCAGATCCAGCCGCCGTCTTTCAAACGATGCTCGGAGCAGACGCCCTGCGCTACTTAACGCTGCAAATCACAGCCAGCAAGGCATCGGGACATCCGGGGGGTTTTGCCAGCCAAGCTGAGGCCTACGCTGCGTTGGTGATGTTGGGACACAAGAACATTGTCACCGAAGTCGGGCACCACGCGCCAGGATTTTATAGTGCCATGTTTCTCGATCGATCTTTAGAAGACATGGGAATTACCAAAGTACAGCAAGCGCGCGATAAATTCCGCGAAAAAGACGGTTTGTTAGGACATCTTTCCGGTTTCATTCCCGGCCTTTTAGCACCAGCCGGCCCCCTCGGACAAGGACAGCATTTCGCAATGGCGGGCGCACTTTTGCACCCCGACAAACTGTTTCCTTTCACGATGGGCGACGGTGGGATGGGCGAACCCTATCCGATGAGCAGCATGGGACATTTCCACACAGCTTATCCGAAAGCTACTAACTTTTTGCCAGTGTTAGTTTGGAACGGATATTCCCAAGAACATCACAGTATGGTTTCGACTAAAACCAATGCTGAAATGATTGCTTATTGGCAAGGAAACGGTTTTAAAGAAGTCATCTTAGTTGACGCTAAGGAATTTGATGACAAAAATCAACCGGAAGCTTATGTTGACAGCACGGCTTTTTCCCTCGAACAGCGGATGGCATTTACCAAAGCTGTTTTAGAAGGAGTTGACAAAGCAGCCAAATCTGCTCTCGGCGGCAAATTAACTGTGTTTATTATCAAACAGTTAAAAGGTGCAGGCGTACACGCATTGGGTGCAAAATCTCACAACCTTTATCCGAAAGATACGCTGGATGCTCCGCACATTGTCAGCGCCTTAAAACAGCGGGCTTTGACTGCTGAGGCATGGCAGTTGGTGCGGACAAATTGCGAGCGCGCGGGCGGCGGGCCTGCTGCGAAAACCGTTGTTACTGAGTTTACATTGCCGCTGGCAGATTTGGGCGAGTTGCCTTTAGAAGAATTTGCGGTTGGTGGAGAAGCGAAGATTTCGACAACTGCAATGGGACGTTTGGTGGGAACTGTCGGCGAGCGCGATCGCACTTTTCTTGTCACCAATGCAGACGGCAACGAAGCATCGGCAATTGCCAACATCAACCAAGCTCTCAAAATCATTCACCCGACGACGGATGATTTGTACAATCAATCGCCCAACGGTCAAGTTTACGAACCTTTGAGCGAAGATGCTTGCGCGGGTTTGGCAGTAGGATTGTCGCTATTTGGAGCGCGGAGTTTGTGGTGTTCCTACGAATCTTTTGCCATCAACGGTTTACCAATTTGGCAAACTGTAACGCAAGCAATGGCAGAATTGCGCCGTGCAACTCCGGCAACTGTCACCTTATTTACAGCGGGTGCATTGGAGCAAGGCCGCAACGGTTGGACGCACCAACGCCCGGAAATTGAGGCTTATTTTGCGGCGATGATGCGTAACGGAAATGTGTTTCCTTTGTTTCCACCGGATGCTAACAGCATTCAAGCTTGTTACGATTGGGCTTTGAGTGCCAGAAATAAGGGAGTTGTGATTACTGCGAGCAAGTCGCCGCTGCCAATTCGTACTACTTTTGCACAGACTCGCCAAGGTTTAGAAGATGGTGGAATTGTGTTGCACGAAACAACCGGAAATAAGAAAGTTGTGTTTGCTGTTGTCGGCGATATGACTTTAACGCCGGTGTTTGAAGCGGCGGCATCATTGGAGAAAGAAGGCTTGGGAGTGCGGATTGTTTCTGTTGTGAATCCCCGCCGTTTGTACCGTTCCAGCGATGTTGCTTGGAATACTTGTTCGGAAGCTGACGGTGGCTTTTTGAGCGATGAGAAATTTGCCGAAATGTTTGGTGGAGATGCCTTGATTGGCGTGACAGGCGGTGCTTCTGGGATGTTGGAGCCGGTGATGCTTCGCAGCAATTGTCCGCGCGATACTTTCGCTTGGAAGCGGGGGGAAACGACTGCTAGTGCTGGTGAGTTGATGGCGTTTAATGGGTTGACGGCTGATGCTTTGACGAAAAGGGCGATCGGGCTAGTTGGTTAGGTTATAATTTTCAAGTCTCCCGGTTTGTTACCGGGAGATTCTTAAGGATTGAAAAGGTATGTTGTTGCGATGCAAGCGCTGTTTAATAATCCAAGAAAGAGCGCTTAAGCGCAACTACGTACCAAGAAAGGTATGTTGTTGCGATGCAAGCGCTCTTGAATAATCCAAGAAAGAGCGCTTAAGATTGTGGCAAAGACTGCCCGGACGACAATCGTTTAATGCCTTCCATCGCCGTAGTTTCTCCAGCTTTATCGCCGCCATCGCGGGCAATTTTCAAAGCTCGCTCGTAGGAGTTGAGAGCTTTAGGATATTGACGGAGACTTTCATAAATCGCGCCCATATTGTTAAACAAGCGTCCCATACTTGTCTTGTCACCGATAGCTTCAAACATCGGTATTGCTTGCTGAAAATAGATCAACGCTTGAGTATCTTTGCCTTGTTTGCGACAGGTAAGTGCCATGTTGTTGAGGAGGCGGGCGACGCCAGCCCTGTCTCCGATTTCCCGGCGAATTGCTAAGGCTTGATGGTAAAATTCCATCGCTCTGTTAAAGTCGCCGATGTTGTAATAGACGCCGCCCATGTTATTGAGGGTACGGCCTAAATCGCGCCGATCGCCCTCTGTGGTGCGAATCGTCCGCGCTTGCTGGTAAAATTCGATCGCCTTTGCGTAATTTACCTGCTCTGCGTACACTGCCGCGATGTTGTGAAAAGATTCTGCTATTTGAATTTGGTCGTTGGCAATTTTTGCAAGTTCCAAAGCTTCTTGGTGCAGTTTCATCGCTTCGTCAAAATTGTCCGCAAGTCGGTTGACGAAACCGATGAGATTGAGAGTGTGGGCAATGCGGGGCCCTTCGCCGATTTCTCGGTGAATGGCTAAAGCTTGTCGCAAAACTTCCAAAGCTTTGGACTGCGAACCCATTTCGGTGTAAACTTCCCCGATATTGTTGAGGGTTTCTCCGATTCCCGGTTTGTCGGCTAGTTGCTTGCGAATTGCCAAAACTTGCTCAAAAGTCTGGATTGCTTCTCGAAACAAACCCTCACGGTGCTGTTTGACTCCTGTTTCAAAGAGTTTGTCTGCTTCCGTTTTGGGATCTGTTGCTTGGGCACGCGGGGCGAAGCTATCCCGTAGGGAATCGCCCGATCGAGCTGGCCTGGCATTTATAATAGGGGCAAATGCCCGAGCGTCTGAAATTTCCAGCAAGCTGAGTGCGGGCGATACCACAATACTTATAGCTGCGAGATAGCTGAAGCGGTAAGAGTGGCAATACACCGATCGAGTCCTCCAAAAGCCCATTTATAAATAAGATAGACCTCTTTGGGGTGTTTCTGCCAAGTTTTTTTCTGTGTCGCTAGCCTCTGATACCAGTTTCAACAAAGAATGCAACTTTAAGCAAGTTGCAAACTCATGCACAAGCAGTCAATTCCACTTCTTCAATCCAAAATCGAAAATGGCTTGGCTTGGCTTATGTCTTACCATAAAGAATTGGTTGAAAGCCCGCCCGATCGGGAGAAATTAAAATCAGACTATTCATTACTCCAATACTCGGACTTAAGGGTAGAGGTAGCTCTCAAACTGTCAACTGTCAACTGTCAACTGTCAACTGTTGAACAGACTGCCATAATCAGCGGCATATAGTTGAGAGCGGAGATGACAGCAAAGTTTTTGCTCGGTGGAAGCGATATTTTTTCTGGACTGTGCAAGATGATGTCCTGTTTGTCAACTGTAATCCAAGCAATTCCTGACAAGACTTGAACTTCTCGATGATTTTGAGGCAACCTATACACCTCGTTTTTCATGAGGATTATGCGATCTGGCGCTGCACATTCGGAATATCTTTGAAGCATAGCATCTCCTTTGGAATTAATTATCCAAAATCAACAATTTCCCCGAATTTTCTGGCGGGCTGGTTTATCAAAATCTTGGCTGCTCGCAAACAATCGAAACTCCCCCACACAAGCAATAATCTACTATTGGCAATAACGCCGATCGATCCAAGCGCGTATTTCGTCATCTGTCGCCGCGCTCTTAGAGCGACCAGTCGCGCGATCGCAACCGTGCCAGCAAGTGTTACCATTGCGATCGCAGGTTTGCCAAATTCTGACCTCGTTTTCGCCAGCAGCGGCGGTGAGCAAACCTTGCCAAAGTTGATTGATAGCTGAAAAGAGCGATCGGCTTTTTGGCTTTTTGGCATATTTAGCTCGCTCGTTAATCGAAACAACGCTTGTTTTTTCGGGATACCGCACTTTTTCGTAAGTTGACATAACAAACACCTTCAAATTCTTAATTAAACAAAAATTGCACAATCAAAAATCGCAGCTAAAAGGAAGCAATAACTTGCTCGCAATTACAGCACTTTTGATAGCTCTGCAACTCCTGTACAATTAAATCTTTTACCTGATAAATCCACCCTAGCTCTGGGCAAAACAACAATCAAGTCATTACTTGCATAGGTTGTATGAATAAAATCGATAGATAAATATACCAACCGCACCCGACAGTTAGTAGGACGTTATTAATTGCTGAAAACCTTGCCTTCGAGTCCTTTTTCCTGGGAGCATCTCAGTTTTTCAAGAAGCATTTTTTAAAGAGCGGACTAAAGTCCGTACTACGAACCTTTTTTGAGCGGAACACTGTAAATGCACAACTGAGATGCTTCTTTTTTCCTTCTTCCCTCTGTCAACTGTCAACTGTCAACTGTCAACTGTCAACTGTCAACTCTTCCTTCTAGGAAACGCTATGAATGACATCAACACACGGCGGATGAAACTCTCCCAGATTCAGGCTTTGATAGCAGTAGCCGACTGTGAAAACTTTAGCGAAGCGGCTTTGCAAATGGAACTTTCACAATCCGCAGTCAGCCACGCCATCGCCTCTTTAGAAACAGAATTGGGTGTGCAATTGTTCCATCGGGGGCGACACGGTGCTCAACTGACGCCGGTGGGGGAAAGAGTGGTGCTTCACGGGCGTCAAATTGTGCGATCGTTAGAAATGATGGTAAAAGAAGCGGATTTAGAAAAAGGTTTGCAGGGAGGCCAGGTGCGGATAGTGACGTTTCGCAGCGTCGCAACTCATATCCTACCGGGTATTATTGCTCAATTTCGCGATCGCTTTCCCAAGATTGCTGTCAGCATTACCGAAGTCTATTATACCCAGGCTGTGGAGGAAGCTTTGCGATCGGGCAAAGCAGACATCGGCTTTGTTTCTCTTCCCATCTCAGATGAATTTGAAAGTAGAGAAATTTTGCGGGATAAATACGTTGTGTTGTTGCCACCAACTGCTAAATTATCAAGTGGAAAAATTACTTGGGAAGAATTAGCAAATCATCCGCTGATTTTGCAGCCGCCTGAAACAGCTTGTTCTATACCGCTACGCAAATATTTAGCAACTTCGGAGTTTCCCTTAAATATTGCTTATGAACTCAGCGAAGATTCAACTATCGTCAGTATGGTGATGGGCGGTTTGGGTGCTACAATTATGCCGCGTTTGGCGGCCGAACCGATACCTGCTGAGGTAAAAGTTTGCAGTTTACCGGTGGCTTTTGAAAGGGTAATTGGAGTGGCTGTTTTGAAGGATGCGCTGTTAATTCCGGCCGTGTTTGCGTTTTTGGATTTAGTTAAAAGTGCGACAGAGATTGAATATGATACTGATTTTCCGATTAATCCTTCATGATAAACCTAAGTTATTGGTTATTGCATAGATTTGGATTTTTTGACCGCAGATCTCAGCGAATGAACAAGGATGAACGCGGATGGGATTTTATCTGCGTTTATCTGCGTTCCTCTGCGGTTAAAAAAAATCTAGCTCCATAATTACGAACAACCAATAATATCAATCAACCGTCAGTGTTCTCTCTCACCCAGTTGCGTAAATTCACCTCCGCTTCTACCTCATCTACCTGTGCTGCTGCCAAAAATTCGTAGAGCTTGGACTTGGGGAGAATCGGAAAAGTGGGGCTAACAGATACTTCCAAATACTCATCATTCTCCAGCTTATAAATTCGCCATTCTCTACCATCGTACCGCCACAACTCCGGTACTCCCATACTGGCATAGAGAGCAGGCTTGTTAATATCAGTATGGGTGATATCTATTTCTACGACTAAATCGGGTGGCGGATCTGTTGCTAAATCTACTGTACGACCGGCTACGAGGGGCTGATTTTGGATGTAATAGGCATTATCGGGTTCTGCACCGCGCTCTAGATCCGATCGATCGAGGGTTGTCGAACCCATTGTTTTTATCTTTAAACCTAGTTCTCTCACCAAAATCCGAATCAAAAACTCGATTAAGCGTGCTGAAAATTCGTGTTCTTCTAAAGGCATGGTAATTTCTAAAGTCCCTCGATCGAATGTCAATGTAGCCGCTCGTTTATCGCCCAAAATCTGGAGCAGTTGTTGATAACCCTCCCAAGTAATATCTCTAAACACCACTCGCTGTTCGCCTCGGAGTAACGGTGGTGCGATCGGCGCAACAGAAATCATATTTTTTTACTTCCAGCTATGATATTTCTAGGATAACAGAAGGAACAGGCTTTCCGGCCTGTTCCACAATTAATAAAATTATTGATTGTGGAACGGGCCGGAAAGCCCGTTCTTAAAAATAGTCAACAAATTTTATTTACTCTTATACCAATTTTTTATGAGGCTGCTCCCGAATCCGATCCCCCCTAACCCCCCTTAATAAGGGGGGGACAAGATTCCGCTCAAAGTCCCCCTTCTTAAGGGGGATTTAGGGGGATCGAGATATGTGCAACTTCACATTAAATTGGTATTATCTGTTCTCTGCCGCAAAATGAATTCAGCTAACGCCAAATCAACGGGCGTTGTAACTTTTAAATTTGTCTCTTCCCCCTCCACAATTTGCACTGGTAAACCGCATTTTTCAAACAAAGCTGCATCGTCTGTAACTTCCCAACCTTTCTCCCGCCCTTGTTGGTGACACTGCTTTAACAATTTCACTTCAAATCCTTGGGGAGTCTGGGCTGCCCATAAATTGCTTCTGTCCGGTGTGTCTCGCACGATTCTAGACTCATCCACCACCTTAATCGTATCCTTGACCGGGACGGCGACAATCAAGCCCGGACAGCTTAAGAGAGCTGCTGAAGATCGATCGAACAATTCAGGAGTTGCTAAACACCTGGCGCCGTCGTGAATCAACACGCGATCGGCATTTGGCGGCAAGGCCTGCAAACCGTTGTAAACTGACTCTTGCCTGGTAGCCCCTCCTTGAATCAGTTCCACGGGCTTGAGCAAAGCTAAATCGCCCAGAATTGCCTTAAAATCAGGAAAATCTTCAGGCTGGCCCATAATGCCGATCCAGCTAATCTGCTGCGAAGCTTCAGCGGCGGCCAAAGTCCAACTCAGCAAAGGTTTTTCCAGCAAAGTCAGCAGCAGTTTGTTCCGCTGACTACCCATCCGTCGCCCCGAACCCGCCGCAGGAATTAATAAGTGCATTAACTAACCCTTCTTCACCCAACTAGGTATATATTAAAAGCGTCCTGTAATTTTCAGTCAGTTGTTTTGCTGTCAGCCAGTAGCTTTTAACGTCTTAAAATACTATAAGCTGATAGCTGAAAGCCGATCGCTGAGAGCTACCTCGATAGATAATAGCCCGATCGTTTATGATGCGAATACTAGCACTTGTCCCAGGCGGGATTGGCGACCAAATTTTATTTTTCCCTACCCTTGATGACCTCAAGCAGTCTTATCCTGAGGCTCAGATTGATGTCATCGTGGAACCGAGGGCGAAGGGCGCTTACCGAGTCTGCAAGTCTGTCAAAGAAGTCTTGACGTACAATTTCAAAGATCGCAATGCGATGGCTGATTTGGGAAATTTACTGGGCGTAATTCGCGATCGCGAATACGAAGCAGTTGTTTCTCTCGGCCAGCGGTGGACTGTAGGACTTCTGCTGTGGCTGACAGGCATTCCCCAGAGAGTTGGGTATTCTGGAACCAACGGCGCTCGATTTCTCACCGATTCGGTACCTCTGAAAACAGACCAGTACGCGGCTTCAATGTACCACGATTTGCTCCAAGGATTCAACATTAACAATCCAAGTCCTGCGATCGCAATTAGTGTACCAAAACAGGATATTCAGTGGGCGGAAGCCGAACAGCAGCGGTTGGGAATCAAAGAAAGCGGTTACATTCTAATTCACGGCGGTTCGAGTCAGCTAGCTTTGTCTAAAGGTATTGACAAAATTTACCCAATAGACAACTGGCAGCAAATCATCAAAGACTGCCAGCAGCGGCAGCCAAATTTACCCGTTGTGGTGGTGAAAGGGCCCGAAGATGAAGCCTTCGTGAAAAAGTTAGTCGAACTCTGTCCGAGTGTAAAAGTTATCTCGCCGGATGATGTCGGCAAGTTGGCGGCCACCATTGCTGCTGCTAATTTGATGATGTGTACTGACAGTGCGCCGATGCACTTAGCTGTGGCGGTTCAAACTTATACAATAGCTTTGTTCGGCCCGACTGAACCTGCAAAATTGCTGCCCAAGAGCGATCGCTTTTTGGGAATTAAATCTCCTACTGGTAAAATGGCTGACATTTCTCCTCAAGAGGTTTTGAAGAAAGTTTGGGGAGGCTAATTTAAGAGGGCGGGTTTTGTACGGGAATTATCTGTTGTCTGGAAGTTGGCTTGCTTAACCCGCCCCTTGTATAGTCTTTATCAAAAAGATGAGGCAGAAGTTTAGATTTTAGATTTTAGATTGAGGGATTGAGGGATTGAGGGATTGAGGGATTGAGGGATTGATTGGTCAATACTTCATCTTTCGCTCGCTCCACTATATACTGAAAAACTGCGATTATTCTCCACCGCGAAGAAGCTTTATTGAGTGCATCTCAATGCAAGCAAATATATCTGTAGGGGCGAAGCATGACCGCAATCAATATGGGATTATAACTAATAACTTATATCCGGTCATGCTTCGCCCTCTTCAAAAACCAGATGCACCCACTTTATTGATGGCTGAAGATACTTTCAAAAAGTCGAAACAGCCGGAAACAAAGAAATTAGATCAATAAATTTTGAATTCGGAACAAGCAGAAATTGAGCAAAGGAAAGAGTGGCACCAAGCTTAGTACAAGCAGTAATTTAGCTCCACCAAGCAATATGTGACACCAAGCCACAACACAAAACAAGTGATAGGAATCACAGGGTGTCAATTGTTCAGGAAATAATTGCTTCACAAAAGCCTGAAATCTAGCTAATAAAAAAGTGGTAACAACCTTCGTATAACATTAATATAGCTCGAACAGGGCTGTCAGAAGTTGTCTGAATTCACATCATTTCATTTTTTACGTAAAAATACTGTAGACAATTCAGCAGCGCTACCTCTAAAGTATGAGAATCACTACAAAGCTATATACAGGGGTAGTCAATGATCTTGAACAGCTTGGAATCAAACACAACTCATAAATCAAAGGCAGCCGGGGACGAGTTCATGAGCATTTTAACAAAGAAACTTGAAGCGAAAGAACTTGAGAAACGAGCAAAAAATCTACAGCGCAATTCCTTGGGATTAGGTAAAACTTATCTTCGGATTTTAGAATCTGGAGGGTATCTGGGCTGCTGAGCCGAAATTTCATCCTAATTTCATTTGGCAGTGAAAGACTAGGTTGAGGAGATAAATTTTAGCTCTTGGTCATTGCTTAGCAGTCGTTTCTTGAAAAATGCTAATAAGTAGCTCCGGTTAATTCGGTTGACTTACTTCTTTTGGCAAAATACCAACCGCTAAGCCTGTGGCACTCAACCTCATTTCCTGGAAAATGCCAACGATGATATTTCACAAATATTCTCAATCTCCGGCAATTATTAGCAGCTTTTCAATAACTTTGTTAAGCCTAATTTTGCTAAATTCTCCTACCGCAGTTTTCGCCCACGCGGGACACGGAAATGAATTTCACCAAAGCGGCGAAACAACTCAAACTCCTGCTGCTATTTCTGTAGATGCCGAAACAGCAAAACGGTTGGGAATTAAAGTCTCTCCGGCTACCCGACAGCGACTAGATATCGGCATCAAAACCACAGGACAAATTGAAACTTTGCCAAACCAAAAGGTAGAAGTAACGGCTTCGGTAGCTGGCAAAGTGGTAGAGTTGTTAGTTAAGCCTGGAGACAAGGTATCAAAAGGTCAACCGGTTGCGGTTTTGTCGAGTTCAGAATTAGGACAGTTGCGCGTTGAATCTCTCTCGAAACGAGCGGAAGCTGAGGCAGATTTGCAGCAAGCACAAGGCGATTTGAAACTAGCACGAGAAAATTACGATCGCCAAATTCAAATCTCTGAAGCAGAAATAATACAAGCCCAAACTCAACTGACAGCGGTAACTAAGCAGTACCAACGAGAGCAAGAATTAGTAAACAAGCGTTCAGTTGTCAAAGTTGCTAAGGAAAATTATCAACGTCAGATTGAAATAGCGCAAGCAGAGATAGCGCGGGCGGAAACTGAACTGACTGTGGCTAAGGAACAGTTCGATCGCGATCGCGAGTTAGTTGCGTCAGGGGCGATCGCGCGGCGTACAATGCTAGAGTCGCAATCTCACTTCGCCGAAGCCAAAGCCAATGTTGCCAAGGCAAAAAGCCGTCCCGAAGTTATTAAAGCCGAAACCGAAATTAAACAAGCCGAAGTAGATCTGCCGGTGCGGGAATTGCGCGATTCCCAAGGCAAGGTGGCAGAGGCAAAAGCTCAACTCACCAAGGCTCAGAGCCGCCGGGAAGTGCTGGAAGCCGAGAATCAGGTCAAACGCGCCAAAACAGCCGTCGCAGTCGCTCAGTCGCGCATTCGCTTAGCCGACGCAGCCTATCAAGCGCGGCTGCAACAATTAGGCACTGTTGCGAACGATCGAGGACTTGTCACCGTAATTGCTCCGATTTCTGGTACGATTGCCGATCGCGCCATCACCCCAGGAGAGTCTGTAAGCGCTGAAAAACCGTTGATGAGCGTCTTAAATGACAGCCGGGTTTTTGCCACCGCCAACATTTACGAAAAAGATTTGAATCAGGTAAAACAGGGCCAGGAAGTCAGGGTAAAAGTTGCTAATTTGGGCGATCGTATTTTCAAGGGAAAAATCACCTTAATTGGCTCATCCGTGCAAGGAGAAACGCGAGTTATCCCAGTGAAAGCAGAATTAGATAATAGTAACGGCGAGTTAAAGCCGGGATTGTTTGCTGAGTTGGAAATTTTAACTAACAAAAATGTTACTAATGTTTTAGCAATTCCGAGTACAGCGGTAGTAGATGTTAGCGGTAAAAAAACCGTTTACGTCCAAAATGGCGATGCTTATCAAGCGGTTGACATTGAAGTCGGTCAAACTGCGGGGGATTTAGTAGAAATTAAGAGCGGTTTATTCGATGGAGATTTGATTGTAACCCAGCGGGCGCCTCAACTTTACGCACAATCTCTGCGAGGCGGTAGTAAGCCATCAACCAGTGAGGAAAAGAAAGAGGTAAGTCCTAAGGTAACAGAGGTTAACTTTAATAATTTGCCTGTGTCTTTATTGTGGGCGGGAGTTGGGGGAGGAATTGCGATCGCATCCTTGACTTTCACAGCCGGGGTATTTTTGGGAAAACGGCGCAAATTTCCAGCACTAGCAGCATCTCAAAGTCATGCCAAAAATGGTTTTTCTACCTCCGCAGTGGCAATCAATGCGAGTAAAGTAGATGAATTGCCGCATGATGACAACCACCGTGTTAAAAGCCAGGAGGCAGAAACCCAGAGTTTAAAGTAAAATTTTTGTTTACAAGTAATCACCTTGTCTGAGAGTTGATTCATTTATCTGCATCTAGAAATCTGTGCGATTCTTCTCGATCACAAATATACATCATAGGTTTTTTACGCCCTTTGAACTGAGCGCGCATGATTACTCGTTTTGAGCGCTTTGGCGGGACTGGATTGTAGTCTGTTTCGCCAAAGTTTTTTAGAGTTTGTGAGTATTTGTTGGGTGCTTTCATAATAACTATGATGAACATTCGATTGGTTATTTAAAGGATTTGTAAGGTGCGTCGCTACGAGATTGTCGTTTTTTTTGAGGATTGTAGATGGCGACGCACCCTACAGCTACTGACAGCTTACATAACCCTTAAACCAAGAGGGCTGAAGCCCAACAACGTCCGCGAATCTTTCTGAGAACCGCTATAACTTATAAATCAGACTTAAAAGAGAAACGATTTCATCCTAATTTCATTCTTGGGTGTCAATCTAGATTGAATGGCTATTTAACTGTCAACTGTCAACTGTCAACTGTCAACTGTTTAAATGTTCAGCACTATTCTGAGATGGGTAATTAATCGCCGCTGGCTAGTCGTTCTCGCCACCATTATTATTAGCCTTTGGACATTATATATCATCCCCAAAATGTCCCTCGATGTCTTCCCGCCTTTTGCACCGCCGCAAGTCGAAATTCAGACAGAAGCACCGGGCCTCGCACCGGAAGAAATCGAGTCTTTAGTAACACTCCCGATCGAAAGTGCGATTAACGGAACTCCGGGAGTAACAGCAGTGCGATCGTCTTCGGCTGTCGGTCTTTCTGCGATTAAGGTAATCTTTGATTGGGGAACAGAAATCTATCAAGCCCGCCAATTAATAACCGAAAGGTTGCAGCAAGCTCAAAGCAAACTCCCGGCTGGGGTAGAAACACCACAAATTTCTCCGACAACTTCTCCGGTTGGTTTGGTAATTACCTATGCTTTTACATCAGAAACTACTCCGCTGATGGAAGTGCGCCGTCTGGTAGATTGGCAAGTCACAAATCGCCTTTTGGCAGTGACTGGTGTTGCTCAAATCGTGGCTTACGGCGGCGAACAAAGGCAGTATCAAGTATTAGTCGAACCTGCTAAGCTAAAAGCTTTTAATGTGTCCTTGCAGCAAGTTGCAGAAGCGGCGAAAGCTGCCAATGTTAACGCACCGGGAGGCTATTTAATTACACCGGATAAAGAAACGTTAATTCGAGGCGTGGGGCGGATTGAATCGGTGGCAGATTTGCAGCAATCTGCGATCGCCTCTCGTCAAGGAACACCCGTCAGAATTGGTGATGTCGCTGATGTCAAGATTGGTGCTGCAATCAAGCGGGGAAACGGCAGTTTTAACGGCAAAAAAGCTGTGATTGTGATGGTAAACAGACAGCCCGTTGCCGATACTCCGACGGTAACGAAGGCGGTTGAGGCGGCAATGGCTGAGGTACAGCAAGCTTTACCTAAGGATATTAAGGTGACAGTGACTTTCCGGCAGGAAGAGTATATCAACTCTTCGGTGGAAAATGTGCGATCGGCTTTAGTGGAAGGCAGTATCATTGTCACCATCATTCTCATCCCGTTTTTGATGAATTGGCGCACTCTGACGGTGGTTTTGCTCGATTTCTTCCTAACTTGGCTGTTCGGGCTGCTAGCGATGTATTGGCTGGGTTTGGGATTGAATACGATGACTTTGGGTGGTTTGTCGGTGGCGATCGGCACTGCGATCGACGATGCGATTGTTTATGCTGAAAATACCTACCGCAATTTACGAGAAAATACGGCTTCTGAGCATCCGCGCCCGGTGATGGATGTGATTTTTGATGGCTCTCAAGAGGTGCGCGATTCGTTAATTGGAGCAACGGTAATTGGGATTGTGGTGTTTTCGCCGATTTTTACTTTGCCGGGTGTAGAAGGTCGAATTTTTACGCCGATGGGGATTACTTATTTGGTGGTTGTGGTGATTTCTAGTTTAGAATCGCTGTTCGTTTCTCCGGCGCTTTGTGCTATTTTATTGCCGAACAAACGCATGAGTGCCAAGGAACCTTGGTTGCCGAGATTTTGCAAGCGCATCTATCACTTTTTTATCCAATTATCAATGCGGTATTCAGCGATAGTTTTAGTTTTAGCTGCTGCTAGTATGGTGGCTGCTTTAGTTATTTTGCCTTCCTTTGGACGGGTGTTTTTGCCGGAGTTTCAGGAGCAAACTTTGGTGAATACTATTCTGCTTTATCCGGGGGTGTCTTTGGAGACGACGGATAGCGCGGCTTTTGCGATGGAAGATGCACTTAAGGACGATCGCAGATTTGAATACGTGCAAGTGCGATCGGGCAGAGCTCCGGGCGATGCTGATGCTGCGGGTGTCAATTTAGCTCACATCGATATTGGTTTGAGCGAGGAAGGAATGAAAAATCGGTCGAAAACTTTGGAGTATTTGCGGCAGGAATTTGCGAAATTGCCGGGAGTTGCACCAAATATCGGCGGTTTTATTTCTCACCGGATGGATGAGGTTTTGTCCGGTGTCAGAAGTCAAATTGCTGTGAAAAT
>NZ_JAEQCB010000151.1:0-27112 GCF_020738785.1 Microcoleus sp. PH2017_05_CCC_O_A
AGGGGTTGTCTCTTTCATGGGTCATTTTTTAACGTTATCTGCTTGCTATGTAAGCATTATAACCTATTTTTATCGTATTTTCTGTTTAAGTCCCGTTAACTTCACCGCTGGGATTGTTTATCATAATCATCGGCAGCACTTGTGGAGCATTATTATAGTTATTACTCAAATCAGCAGCGCGATTGGAATGCACCATCGAAATTGGTATGGTGTAAACGATGTGACAATCTAAAGCTTTGAGTTGTTCGCTGCGGTCTAAAAAAATTTCGTCGAGATTGCTGCGTTCTCCTCCGCCTTTATAAAACTGCACGATCTTATCTAAATTATCGGCAATTATTGCCAATTGCGAATATTTGTCGGGCAACCTTTTTTTAGCATTCCGAATAAACTGATTCAGCGCCTCAATCAGCGTGGTAGTGTGAGGATTAACTTTTTCTCTAATTTTTTGGCGCAGACTAGGTTCGGTTCTCACATTCGCCGTCAGTTTGGCAAACTGAGCAATTTGCATTTCTAAGCTCAATGTTTCAAAAGATACTTCTGTCAAGGCTAAATCTTTTAAATCGTTCCAGCGGTTTTTCATCCAATCGAGTAAAGGTTTTGAGTCCGCATCTTTAATAGACCTCTTGCAAAAGTCCTTTTAATCAAATTTTGGGACGGGCTAGAAGCCCATCCCACAAGAAAAAAAAATTGTGGGATGGGCTTCTAGCCCGTCCTAAGTATTTTTGCAAGAAGTCTAATTGCTTCTAATAAATGTCTGGTACAAGCCAGCAAAATATCTGTATATTCCGTATCTTCGGTATTGATATCTTGTTCCTCAGCGGCGAAATAAACTACAAAATAACCTTGTTCTTGCAAATACTGTTCTAGTCTTCGTAATTCGGTTGATTTTCCTGCACCAAAATGTCCGGCATACAACTGACAAGTCATCTCTTGGGAACGCTGAATATTGAGACCTAAGTCTACGGTAATATTGTCATCTCCTCAGACTTCCCCACAGTTAACATATCGCGGATCGCCTGCCGATAAAGGCTCGTATGGATTGCAAGCATTGAAGAGGTTTGTTAGTAATTTTTCGGAATCTTGAGTCATAATTATATCCTTTTTTGATAACCATCTAGTATGCGATCGGGAGTTACCCACTTCGACCAAAGAAACCGGGTTTTTATAGAATCTATCGGCTACAATAAAGTCTTTTCCTAAAAACCCGGTTTCTGAACTGAATCTTAGTCCGCGCAGGCGGACTTTGTTTTTGTAGAAGCGGTTTCACTCGCCGAATAATTGATTTTTAGGCTTGATACTTTTTCAGAATAGCGACTTTTTCGGGGTAGATGTCGATCGCCATTTTGTCATCATATCTCGTCGCGAGCGATCGCCTCACCTCACCCAAAAACAGCGGCTGTGACAGACCAGGCTCAGGATGTACCACCGTCCGAACGCGGATTGTCATGTAATCTCTTCCGCTTCCCGATCGCCCTGGAGAGTACAAATCAGCAGCCACTTGCTGCATTGTTGCTTCTAACTCGGATTCAGTAATTGAAGGTGGCACGGTAACTACAGTTTGGGCGCCGCCAGTATCGTAAACTAAAGAATAGCGCACTGCACCGGGAATTTCTGTGCGCGAAAACAGTCCTAAACCGAGACCGAATATACTCGCAGCAATGACGGCCATAAAGCTGCTCACTCCTACCAATCGGAAGCGAAAACCCCATTTCAAGATAAATGCTACGATGGTTAAAACAAACAAGGCTACTGTTAGAATTCCTGCCCATTGGGCATACATTAAAAGGTTAGAATTTACGTTCATTTTTCAATTTAGTAATTGGGTAATTGGTAATTGGTAATTGGTAATTGGTAATTGGTAATTGGTAATTGGTAATTGGTAATTGGTAATAGTTAACTGCCAACTGCCAACTGACAACTGTCAATTATGCACCTTTTCGGGCCACAAGCAGATAAGTCATCATATCGCCTTTTCCTTTCACCGAAATCACGCCGCGCTCCTCAAAAACATATTTATTCCGCAGGCGCTCGTAGGTAGCAACTGTCACCTGAATGCCGCCGGGAATGCCTTGAGATTCCATGCGGGAAGCTGTATTTACTGTGTCTCCCCACAAATCGTAAGTAAATTTTTTAGTGCCGATGACTCCGGCTTCTACGGGGCCCGTGTGGATGCCGATGCGGATGCTGAGCGGCTGTCCTCCCTTGGTGCGGATTTGAGCCATTGCTCCTAGAATGTCGATCGCCATTTCTGCAATGCTCTCGGCGTGGTTGTCGCTTACTTTTGGCAAACCGCCAACCACCATATAAGCATCGCCGATCGTCTTAATTTTCTCAAGTCCGTAGCGATCGGCCAACTCGTCAAAAGCTGAAAAAATCTCGTTGAGCAATTCCACCAACTCCGCTGGCGACAAATGAGCCGAAAGCTTGGTAAAACCAACCAAATCGGCAAACATGACAGTAACTTCCGCGAAACTGTCGGCGATCGTATTTTCTCCTTCTTTGAGGCGTTGGGCGATCGGGCCTGGCAAAATATTCAGTAGCAAACGCTCGGACTTTTCCTTTTCCTCGGCCAACTCCCGCAGATAAGTTTGTTCCTTATCCCGCAGCCGCTTCTTTTCCAGACACGCACTAATCCGAGCCTTGAGCAATACGGGATTGAACGGTTTAGAAAGATAATCCTCCGCCCCTAATTCAATACAGCGGACAATACTGTCGATATCGTCCACCGCCGAAATCATAATCACTGGGATGTGGCGCAACTGCTCGTCTGCTTTCAGATGTTCCAGAACTTGATAGCCGTTCATTTGTGGCATCATAATGTCCAGGAGTACCAAATCAAAAGGCTCACTACGCATCAGTGCCATAGCTTGGAGACCATCTTCAGCAACAGTCACCGCGTGGCCTTGACGCTGAAGTCGGCGGGCCAGCAAATCGCGGTTTACCTCATTATCGTCAACAACCAGGACGCTGCCGTCGTCAGTTTTCATTGCATGGCCTCTTTCAGAAGCATTTCGATTTTACTCAAAAGTCGCGGAAATTCCACAGGTTTGGTGTCGTAATCGTCGCAGCCTGCCGCCAAACACTTTTCACGATCGCCCGCCATAGCGTTAGCCGTCAGCGCAATCACCGGAATCATTTTAGTTTCGGGATCCGCTTTAATTTGCTGGGTTGCTCGCCATCCGTCGAGCACCGGCAGGCTCATATCCATCAAAATCAAATCCGGTACTTTTGTCTTCGCCATCGATACCCCCTCCGCGCCATCAACAGCAATCGACACCTCATACCCTTTGCGGGCGAGGCGCCTCGACAGCATATCCCTGTTCATTTCGTTATCTTCTACCAACAGGATTTTAGCCATTGCTTGCCTGCTTCATAAAACTTACCTAAACCTATCTAAAGCCATCTTTAGATACAATTACGAGTTTACTTCCTACGCTGTTGGGTAGTCGGCTATCCCAAGATAAGTAGGCTATCCCCCTCAAGCCGAGGGTTCCCAATTTAAAATGTTAATGCTGGCGTTCCAATCGCGATCCAAATATCTGCCACAAACAGGACAGTCAAAAGTCCGTATGCTTAGTGGCATATCTTTTTTTGTGCCGCAATTTGAGCAAGTTTTGGTACTAGGAAACCACTGGTCTACCAATACCAAGTTAGCTCCATACATTTGACATTTATAGTCGAGTTGACGTTTAAACTCATAAAAACCAAGGTCAGATATTGCTCCCGCTAACTTGTGATTTGCCATCATTCCTTTGACGTTCAAATTTTCAATCTTAATTAACTTAAAAGTTTTAGCTAAATAAGTTGTTAACTTGTGAAGGAAATCTAGGCGAATACGAGCTATCTTTGCATGAATCTGGCTAATCTTATTGTAAGTTTTACGCTGATTTCGAGAGCCTTTTACCTGCTTTGATGCTTGGCGCTGTAAAGTAGCAAGCTTTGTTTTCGCACGGGCTATTAACGGCTTCGGTGCATCAAAAAACTGCCCTTTTGACAGAGTGGCAAATGACTTGATACCAACATCGATTCCCACAGAACTTTCAGACTGCTGAACCGGGAGACGCTCTGCATCAACGCAGATAGAAACAAACCAGCGATTCCCTTCTTTTGAAATCGTGAAAGTTTGAGAAATAAAACTACAATCTAGGGCTTCGTAAAGCCGAAAAGTTCCCAGAGTAGGAATCTTAATAGTGTTGCCAGCGTTTAACAAAACTTTGCCGTTAGATGAATCAACCGTAAAAGATTGACCGTCTCGACGACTGGCGAATTTTGGATGACCTGAAGAACCAGAACGATATCGGCTAAAAGCATCTTTCAAGTCAATCAAAGCGTTTTGGTAAACTCGGCTAGACAATTGGTTCATCCAAGCGAATTCAGGGTGCTTTTTGACGTAATTAGTGAAAACTTTTTTAATTTCGTTAATCACCTTTGAGTCTGTAAGTTTCCCCTCACTGTACATTTGAGTCCGCAAACTTAACCCCATGTTAAATACCACGCGCCGAAATCCTGCGTGTTTCGCCATCAAGGTCGCTTCCCTATTATTCAATTTGAGCGCTCGTTTGACGGCAAACATGGTTAAACCTCGTCTAGGTAATTAACTGTGGATAAGTTTAGCAAACTATTTGGTACTTAAGTCCGACTCAAAGTCTACTGAGGCTTTAATGTCTTAAGAATCCCGATCGGTGTTACGGCGGGGACTCTCAAGTCATGGCCTCTTTCAGAAGCAATTCAATCTTACCCAGAAGTCGGGGAAACTCCACGGGTTTGGTGTCGTAGTCGTCGCAGCCGGCTGCGATACACTTTTCACGATCGCCCGCCATTGCGTGAGCCGTTAGCGCAATCACCGGGATCGTTTTAGTTTGAGGAGCTGCCTTAATTTGCTGGGTTGCTTGCCAGCCGTCGAGCACTGGTAGACTCATATCCATCAGAATTAAATCCGGTACTTTGTCGAGGGCCATCGACACTCCCTCAGCACCGTCCACAGCAATAAAGACCTCATGTCCCTTGCGGGCCAGACGCCTCGACAGCATATCCCTGTTCATTTCGTTATCTTCGACCAACAGGATTTTAGCCATTGGTGTTCTCCTTGCCTTTCGAGTCATACCTGCGATCGAGCCTGTCATTCACTATAGAACGAACATCGCGCAGCAAAGTATCGCAACTGTAGACTCCCTTTTGCAGAACCCGATCGACATAGCCGTTGAGTTGCTGACTTTCTGCGGTCGTCAGGTCTTTGGCGGTAATTACGACGATCGGTATAGGATCTTCTGAATGCGACTTGCGAAGTTCGGCGATCAACTCAAAACCATCCATTTCTGGCAGCATCAAATCCAGCAAAATCAATTGCGGGCGATCGACTTCTAGCTGTTCGAGAGCAGTGCGTCCGCTGTCAGCTTCCGCCACAGCCCAGCCTTGTTTTTCTAATATCCGCCGCAGTATTTTGCGGGTGGCATCGTCATCTTCCACAACTAATATCTGACAGGGCAAACTGTGAGCCGCAACGCCTTCTTGGTCGCGTCGGTACTTGTTCAACAAAGCAACCAGCCGTTTGCCGTCCACTGGTTTGGTGAGGTAGTCCGAAGCGCCCAATGCAAAGCCGAGGCTTTTGTTGCCAACAAAGGATAGCAGGATTACGGGAATCTCGGCAAGGTCAGGATCTGCCTTGAGGGCCGACAGCACCGCCCAGCCGTCCATTCCGGGCATGATCACGTCCAGGGTAATGGCGTCTGGCCGCAGTTGCTTCGCGAGCCTGAGGGCTTCCTCGCCGTTACCTGCGACTTCTATGTGCAGTCCTTGGCGAGCGAGGGCGCGCTCGATCAAATCCTGGGAGATGGGGTCATCGTCAACTACCAGCACCGTGCCGACAGCAGGTGCGTCCGCAGTCCTAGTGCTGTCGCCGACTTTGTTGGGGATTTCCGGTTCTTTGATGGCGCTGGGCAAGAGTACGGTGAAAGTAGTGCCTATGCCCAACGTGCTGCTTGCTTCAATGCTGCCGCCCATCATCTGGCAGAAGCGCTGGCTGATAGCTAGTCCCAAACCGGTGCCGCCATACTGCTTGGTAGTTGAGGCGTCAGCTTGGGTAAAAGGTTGGAAAACTCGCTGCAATTGATCTTTTGTCATGCCGATGCCGGTGTCGGTGACGCGAAAACTTAAAAATTCTGAGTTAGAAATTAAAATTTGGGCAGATTCCTCTTGATTTTTCATTCTTAATTGTTCATTGGTAATTCTTTCAACTCCGATCGCAATTTTCCCGTTTTTGGTGAACTTCGCAGCGTTGCTGAGTAGGTTCAGCAGCACTTGCCGGACTTTGGTCATATCGGCGTGCATCGTATCGAGATTTTCTGGACAGTAGACTTCTACCGTGTTGCCGTTTTTTTCCACTAGCGGCTTCGCTGTCTCCACAGCACTTTCAATCAAGGCATGAATGTCGAAGTTTTCTAAGTAGAGATCCATTCGACCTGCTTCAATTTTAGAGATATCTAGGATGTCATCGATCATCGATAACAGGTGTTTGCCTGCGCCGCGAATTTTTTCGAGGTCTGGGACGAAGGTTTCATCGCCGGAGTCTTCGGCTTCTTCTTGGAGCATTTCGCTGTAGCCGATGATGGCATTCAGGGGCGTCCGCAGTTCGTGGCTCATGTTGGCGAGAAATGTACTTTTTGCCCTGTTGGCGGATTCTGCTGCTTCTAGGGCCGACTGCATGGCGGATTCTGCAAGTTTGCGATGGGTGATGTCGGTGACAGTGCCTTCAAAGTACAAAATGCTGCCGCTTTCGTCGCAGACGCTGCGGGCGTTTTCGGAAATCCAGATCGTGCTGCCGTCCCGGCGGTATATTTGGGATTCAAATTTTGATACTTGGTGGCGCGCGGCCAATTGGGCTATAAACTCAGCGCGCCGGTTGGAGTCAACGTAAAGTTGGCTGCTGATGTTTGCTAGTTCGCCGACCATTTGGGCGACTGTTTCGTAGCCGTAAATCCCGGCTAGTGCTGGGTTGGCGGTGAGGTAACGTCCGTCTGGGGTTGTCTGGAAGATGCCTTCGGCTGCGTTTTCAAAGATGCTGCGGTATTTGGTTTCGGCTGCTCTCAAAGCTGTTTCTGCGCGTTGGCGTTCTAGGACATTGGCGAGCATTTCTCCTACCATTTTTAGATGAGTTGATATTTCGGTCGATCGACTCGCAGCAGGTTTGTAACTGTCGCATCCGAGAAATCCTAGTAGGTTTTCACTGCAAATTAGGGGAATCACGATTAGCGATCGCAGATTTTTTTGAGGTTTGTTTAATTTGGTTTTGCCCGAATGTGCGATCGTACCTGCGGAAGCGGTTGCTGTTTCCGAGGAGGAGTTTGTCAGGAATGTTGCTAAGTTTTTGCCTGTCAACCAAGCTATTTCGGCTTGATTTGGGGGCGGGAGTTCGCGGATTTCTCTAATGTGCAGGCCTTCGGCGCGATCGAGCTTTTCTGCAATCCAAGGGATTTGGGCGATGTCTATTTGTTGGGGGGCGAGGTCTTTAATTTGGGTCGGAACACCCTCGGCGCACCATTCGTAGGTTTTGTGAGCGCGAGTTTTGTCTGCCGATAACAAGTATATGTAACTGCGGTCGCAGTGGCTGAACTGGGCGATTGCTTGGAGAGTGCGATCGAACCCTTCATCTATGTCCGCTCCGGGCACAGCGATCGCATAGGTTGACAAAGTAGCAATCAATGCCTCAAATTCTACTCGTTCCTGCAAAGATTGTGCTATTTTTTGGCGATCGGTAACGTCTCGAAAGCTCCATATTCTGCCAACTGTGTTTGCTCCAACTTTTGATGGCAGTGAATTTAATTCGATAACTCTTCCGTCTTTAAATTCTAATAAGTCGCTGATTTTCGCATCTGGTTGGGCCGACACTTGCATCGCGCGTTCGAGAAATCTTTGGGGGTCTTTTAATTGTTCCCTAGCGAAGGGGAATTCTGTGGCGATGTTTGTTTCACTATTGCCTGCGGGCGATCGGCTCAACTTTCCTGCTACTTGAGACAAACCCCACATCTCGACAAATTTCTGATTGTAATTGCATACATTGCCTTTGGTGTCAACCGCGATAATTCCCGCATCTGTTGAGTCCAAAACGGCTTGCAGCATCGAGAGCTGCTGGTGTTCTCCCTGCTCAAAAAATACCAAGACTGATATTTCGCCACCCTCAATTACAGGATTGAAAAAATAGGAAACTGGTAAAATTTTCCCGTCGCTACGTAGAAACTCATAGTCCCAATTGCTACAAGGTTGACGGTTGGCGATCGCCTCTTGTAAAGATAGTGTATGTGCGATCGCCCCATCTTCATTTTTGTGGTTTTTTTGTTTCCGAGCCTTCAAAACGGGGGATTTTTTGCCTTGCTTTTGCTGGGGGGCAATGCGATTTAGCAGCGAAATGCCTGCAAGTTCCGACTCTCGCCAGCCCAACAAGCGTTCGGCTGCTGGATTCACCGAGATGACCAACCCCTTGCCGTCAAGGATGCACAATCCCACCCCCAAACTGTTGACGGTCGATCGCAGTCGATCGAATTCTGAAGCGGTTGGAGAGTCTTGAGGGGATGGGGGCGAAGAGGCAAAATCCTTTAGTGCCAAGGGTTGCTCCTGACTGGGAGCGCCGTCGTAGCTACAACTTACCTGCTCTAAGAATAGCTGCCACTGCTCGGCTGTGGGAGGGGGAGACTCGCCGGCTAAACCGAGCTGTTCGAGTTGGCGCTGGAGGTAGGGATGCATAATTTCTGGCGCTTTGTAGGCAACTTTTTACAGTATATATTTTTAATTAATAGTATATATGTGCAGCTATCTAGTGACTGGAAGAATACGCAATCTAACTCTATCACAGGTTCTATCGAGAACCATAGCTGTCATCTGCGTTATCCAAAATCTTTTAAATCGCCCTAAGTTATATTTAGTCTAAAAAAATTACATCGTCAACAAACCCATGCTCTAAATGTCTGCCACCTACTTAAAAATTGTATCATATTATCACAGTGAACTGACGCTGACAACCTCGGTTTCTGCCAGAACTAGGTTTTTTGAGCCACCAAAAACTGATAAAGTCCGAGGTACTCCTGTCGTGGAGAGATCAAAATTTTATACTCCTGTTCCTGCTCCCAGATTCATCTGTAGAGTAAATCTCAAATTTCAAGTCTCAAATCGACTGACTGCTCGACTCAGGTGAAGCAACCGGGTTTTGGGAGCGAGAGCGTGTCATTAATAAAATTGGCAGCAGCCAACAACAACTCACAAAATTTCTTATCGATCATACTTTTCCGGGAAAAATAAAATTTAGTTGATGATAGCTGGCAGCCGAATTGTAAAAGTAGAACCTTTTTCCAACTCGCTGGAAGCGGTAATATCTCCGCCCATCATTTCGCAGAATTTCTTAGTAATCGTCAGCCCCAAACCAGTGCCACCGAACCTCTTAGTAGTTGAGGAATCGGCTTGGGTGAAAGGCTCGAAGATTTTGACTAACTGTTCGGAACTCATGCCAATACCAGTATCTTTGACTGTAAAAACAATCCAATCTTGAGAGGCAGACCAGGAATACGAGCTATTTTCTAAGGGGTTAAGTCCTCTATAGGCTCCTTGTTTTTTGCGTCTCTGGGCAGCCTCGGCGGGGGTTTCGGCGCAGCGGGTAACGGTGAAACTAATCGCGCCCGAGGAAGTAAACTTCGAGGCATTACTGAGGAGGTTGAGCAAGGACTGGCGGAGTTTAGTTAAGTCGCTCTGCATCGAGCCAATATCCTCAGGGCATTGTATTTCTAAGATATTGCTATTTTTGTTTGCCATCGGCGCGATCGTGCCGACAACTTCCTGCACCAGATTTAAAATGGTGAAGGTTTCGATGTGCAAGTCGATGTGACCTGCTTCAATTTTAGTGAAGTCGAGAATATCTTTAATCAGCCCTAGCAAGTGCTGGCCGGCAGTGTTAATTTTTTGAAGGTCGTCGATGAACTCTTCGGCATCGAGGTCTCGGGCATCTTCTTGCAGGAGCTCGCTGTAGCCGATGATCGCATTGAGGGGGGTTCTGAGTTCGTGACTCATGTTGGCGAGAAAGATGGTTTTAG
Source organism: Microcoleus sp. PH2017_05_CCC_O_A (assembly GCF_020738785.1). Lineage (NCBI taxonomy): Bacteria > Bacillati > Cyanobacteriota > Cyanophyceae > Oscillatoriales > Microcoleaceae > Microcoleus > Microcoleus sp. PH2017_05_CCC_O_A. Next base: position 10,074 of record NZ_JAEQCB010000151.1, read on the forward strand.
ATCGATTGGCAGTTTCGGCTGCTAATGCGGCGCGACGGAATTCTTCGGAACGCAACCGTTCGGTGATGTCGCTGGTCATGATTAAAACGCACTGAGTGCTGCCGAGGTCGATGAGTTCCCCTGACATCAGCCAGTCGCGCACTTCGCCGGCTTTGGTGCGAATTTTGATTTCTTGGTTGCCGATCGAATTTTCTTCCCGCAACACGTTGGCTAGCCGCCGCTCGTCTTCTGAATTGACCCACATTCCTAAATCGGTGGGGGTGCGGCCGATACATTCCTCCCGCAACCAGCCTAAGGATCGCAAAAAGCTGTCGTTGGCATCGAGGAAGCGGGCGTCTGTGAGGGTGCAGATGCCGATCCCAACAGGAGAAGCGTGAAAAGCCTTGGAAAATCTTTCTTCTGAAGAATTCAGGGCGGCTTCGGCGCGCTTTCTATCTGTGATGTCTTGGACGGTGCTGGTGATGTAGAGGGAGTTGATGGCGGCTTGTTCGCAGACTGTGCGGCTCCTCCCGTCGGGGAGTAGCAGCCTGTAGTCGATGCTGTAAGGCTGTTGCTGAAATATAGCAGCTTCGATCGACCTTTTGACCAATTCTCTATCTTCGGGATGCACGTATTTCAAGAAGGCTTCGAGGCTGGGATCGAAAGTTCCCGGGCGTTCTCCCAGGATGCGATAAATTTCTTCTGACCAACGCAATTGCTCCGTGTTGCGATCTAAGTCCCAGTTGCCTAGCTGGGCGATGCGCTGGGCGTTGGTGAGGCTGGCTTCGCTGGCGCGCAGGGAGACTTCTGCTTGGTGGCGTTCGGCGACGGTGGCGGCTAAGACTAGGCCGGTAACGGCGATGACGGCGATGAAGGCTTGCAGGGATAACAGTGCTTGGGGGATGCTGCTGGCGTGTTTGAGAAAGGGGCCGCTGCCCCTGGCTATGCCCCAGATGGCGAAGCCGCAGAGGATGAAGTTGGCGAGGGCCGTGTAGCGCTGGCCGAATCGAAAGGCAGCCCAAACTACTAGGGGAAATGGTAAGTATTCTAGGGGATAGCGAGCGTAGGCCGCGCGGGTGCGGGAACAGAAGACGAGCCAGCCGATCGCTAGCAGCAGCAGCAGCCAAATAACTCGTTCAGCTATCTGTTTGCGATGGGTGGGGCTTTTGGGCAATTTGTGCCACGTCAGCAGCAGGGGGGCGACGAGCAAAATTCCCATCGCGTCTCCTACCCACCAAGTACCCCAAATCGTCCCAAAATTGCTCCAGCTAGAGAAACCACTTACGCACACGATGATGCTGCCGATGGTGGAGTTGATTAGGGTAGATGCTAAGGCTGCTAGTCCGACTATTCCTAAAACGTCTTTGAGTCGATCGAGTCCGGCGCTAAAGTTAATGCGCTGTAGCAGATAAGTTCCCGTCCACGCTTGCAAGGCTCTGGCGCCCGCTGAGATCAAAGCAGTGCCGATGCTGGCCGCCGGTGCGCTCATGATGAACAGGAAGGCGCCGATCGCAATTCCCGGCCACAGTTGCCGCCCAAACAGCAGCAGAGCGACTTGAGCAATTCCTGCTGCTGGCCACATGGGGTAAATTTCTGAACTCAGGGTGAGGGTGGCAATGGCGAATTGCGATGCCAAATAGTAGATCAGGGCGATCGCCCCTACTGCGAAGAAGTACCGCCAGGAATGTCCTTTGATTGCGTTAAGGAACTTTTTCTGCATTGTCGTTTGGGGAAAAGGTGGATGCTGGTTTTGGTATCAGTAGGTGGCACGGGACAGGCACGGGGTAGGAAAAATCTTTCTATTAGGCGATCGTAGGTCAATCGATTTTAGATTTTAGATTTTAGATTTTAGATTTTAGAGGCGACCCCACGGATAAATTCGGGGGAAGAGAGGATTTTCGATTTTAGATTTGGGATTGATTCCACGGAACCTGTTGAGATAATTTTTTGTGGAGCCGTTGAGGGTTCGGTTTTTTTTGCTGTGCGATCGCATCTGGGCATAAATTTCGGGAGCCTCTGTTTTTTGCCAATATATCTGTGATGGCTAAGCATTCGGTCTGTTAATTTTTGGTTTTCGCTAAAGATTTATGACCGAGCGACTGCGGGTGTCTGTTCGTGTCGGGCGATCGCAACTCTATTCACTCTAACATCTTGCACCATGGTCAATAATATCTAACGAACCGATAACACCCACGCAACATCTGAGCTTTCAGGTAAGTGCGGGGCAAGAAACTCGGTTTCTGATTGTAAGTGCAGGTTGGAATGATTTTCATGAGATTTTCAACCAATTAATCGAGTTAATCGTTAATCGTTAATCGGGGAGCATCTCATTTTTGTAAAAAGCATTTTTTTCTTATAGTGCGAGCTGTCGCGAGCTGGCGTATTATACGATACGCGAGCGGGGACGCTCTCACTATCTATCTAAATGCAAAACTGAGATGCTCCCGTTAATCGAGCCTTCAAGTCTTTCGTCGAATACAGTGAAAACAAAGAATTTACATCAAAAAAACATTTTCTATTTTTCTGTGATTGTTGCCAGAGAGCGATTGTCGAATTTCGTAAAGTAATCGCCATTTGTCTTATTAATTACCAATGACTAATGACTAATGACTAATAACGTTCGCGAGCGGGGACGCTCGCAAAACATGACTAATGACTAATAAGGTTCGCGAGTTATTAAGTTCGCAAAACATGACCAATGACCAATGACTACTGACCAATGACTACTGACCAATGCCCAATGCCCAATGCCCAATGCCCAATGCCCAATGCCCAATGCCCAATCTCACTTGACTGCAATATCTAAGGTTAATGTCAAACGGTCTTGAGCTTCTTTAAGAGCGTCTTGGGGGTTGCGGCCCAGAAGAGTTGCTTCTATGGCGCGGCCAAGGTTTTCTGACACGCGAGAGTAACCAGAGATAATTGGGCGCGATCGGGCTGAGTTCATTTGTTCTAAAAATACTCCCAAAACAGGATTTTTTTTCACAAAACTTTGATAAGTTCGGCTCTCTCTCGATTTTAAGTTAATTGGTAAGTAACCTGTACCCAAGGCCCAGGCTGTTTGGAATTCTTCGCCAAGAACGTATTCTAAGAATTCAAGGGCTGCTTTTTCGCGTTCTGGTGAGGTTTTCATTAAAAATAGGTTTTCACCCCCAACAACAGTGGCGGAGCGCTTGAGGGCGGGTATAGGCATCACTGCATAGTCGATCGCGCTTTGCTGCAATTGTGCTAGAGTCCACGGCCCGGTGATTTGCATTGCGACTTTACCCGCGATGAAGTTATCGAGTTCGTAACCGCGTTCGGGTGCTGACAGTATTCCCGAACCTTCTGTTAACAAGTCCTTCCACAATTCCAAGGCCGCGAGAGAACCCGGGTTGTCTATTTGGGGTACGGGAGTTTGAGATGTTTCTCTCACGAGTTCGCCGCCTGCGCTGAACATGAATGGCAGCCAGGTGAATACTGTCCATTCTCCTTTGCCTAGGGGGAGCACTATGCCGTGTCGATCTGTTCGTCCGTCTCCGTTGGTGTCCTGTGTGAGCGATCGGGCTGTTTGCTTTAATTCTTGCCAATTCTGCGGCACTTTTTTAATTCCTGCTGCTGCAAACAAGCTGGGACGGTAAAATATTCCTGTATTGTTGGTGGCGAGGGGAATTGACCAAGTGTGTCCGCCGAGTTCCATTGACTCGAACAGTGAGGGATCGATTTCAGTTTTGATGGGGGATTTGTCGAGCCATTTCTCTAGCGGTTTAATTGCTTGCAGTTCTGCTAGTTTGCCGGCTATTGTGGCAGTATTCCACAGCAAATCTGGCGATGCGTTTCCTACTATTGAGGTGAGGATTTTTGGCAGTTGTTGGTCTGGCTGGCCGATGTAAATTTGTTCTACTTGGATGTGGGGATGCGTTTGATTGAATTTGTCGGTGAGAGTTTTAAATACGTCGCGATTGGTCGGGGGATTGATGCCGTGCAACAGTGTGAGCTTAATTTTATCGCTATTCTTGGGAATATTTTGACAGCCGCTTAACAGCAGTAGATTTAAGGCAAGTAAAATGCACGCAACTCGTTTGACTTGCATTTTAAGTGCTTTGAGAAGTTTGGATAAAATCATTTTTTAGCTTTGCTTAGAGGGAAGAAGATTTTTTAGCAAGCGCAGGTGGTTAGAGGTGGGTGAAACTGGTTGAATCTCAGAATTTTTCCGAAGTTGATTTGTCTCTAATTCGGAGGTATTTTGAAACAAAATTGTCAAAAATTTGCCTCCTATAGCGGTTCTCAAAAAAGTCAGGTATGCCCTATGCCCCATGCCCTATGACCTATGCCCATGAGTACCTCATCTTTCTGACAAAGGATATAGTGTATCTTGCGGGCACATCCGATCGCAAGAAATTGCTGTCAGGTGCGATCGATCTTTTGCCAAGTCAGGCATTTCGACGCGCGCGAATGCGAGAATTCGGTTAATAGCCATTGGCTGACTTGTTCGTTATGAATATATTACCAGAAAGAATTGGTTGAAAGCCCGCCCGCCGGAGCGGGAGAAATTAAAATCAGACTATTCATTACTCCAATCCTCTTCGTTCTAGGTCAACTGTCAACTGTCAACTGTCAACTGTCAACTGTGGTTGTGCGGTATCTGCCAACAAGCTGCGACTGGCTAGCTGCCGCATATTCAAGGATTTTTTCATGTTTTGGCAGATATGATAAAATCGATACTAGCAGTAAAATTGGTGAATCAGATGACAAGTTTTAGTGTAGAACAGTTAGATTTAACTTTGGAAGAATGGATGCAAAATCCTCCTGACGGGACGGAGTGGGCAGACGGTAAAGTGATAGTCAAACATCCTGTAGAATTTGTGAATGGAGAAGTAGTAGGGAAACCGGGAATGACTGCAAAGACTCGTCGCATTCAATCAAAGCTAGATTATTACTGGAGAAGTTACATGATCTCAAGCGGGCAAGGGGGCGAGGTTTATGTGGAAGTCACTTGTCAAACTCTGAAAAAAGGGCGAATACCAGATGTATCTTATATTACTCCTGAACTGTTGGCGCAAGTTGGAGAGTTTTCAGTTTTGCCGCAGAGTTTTCCGCTGCTAGCTGAGATTGTTTCGCCTAACGATTTTGCTGATGATGTTTTTGCAAAAGCACAGGAGTATTTAGAGTCTGGTTGTTTGGAAGTTTGGCTGCTATTTCCGAAGAGTAGTTGGGTGTTAGTAATTACTCAAGGTGCGACAGTTTTATTTAAGCCTGGTGAGGTGGCGAAGACTCAGCTTGTGTTGTCCGGTTTTAGCGTGGTGTTGGATGAGTTGATGGCGTAATTTTGTTATTATTATAAAAACTAACTAAAAATCGATGAAAATTGTTTTTTTTGGCACTCCTGACTTTGCTGTTCCTACTTTATCCAGTTTGCTGAGTCATCCAGAATTTGAGGTTGTGGGAAAAGATGTGGCTTTAAATCACAGTCTCCCAGTTTTGCAGCCGCGCCGAATTAAGAAGGATGCGGAAACTATTGCTAAGTTGCGGGAAGCAGAGGCTGATGTGTTTGTGGTGGTGGCTTACGGCCAGATTCTTTCTCAAGAAATTCTGGATATTCCTAGTTTGGCTTGCGTTAATGTTCACGGTTCAATTTTGCCGAAGTATCGCGGGGCGGCGCCGATTCAGCGGTGTCTTTTTAATGGGGAAAAGGCTACTGGAATTACTACTATGCTGATGGATGCTGGTATGGATACTGGGGCGATGCTTTTGAAGGCTTTTGCGGGAATTACGCTGTTGGATAATGCTGATTCTTTGGGCGACAGGTTGGCGGAACTTGGGGCGGATTTATTGGTGGAAACTTTGATAAAATTGAGGGATGGGGAAGTTGAACCGGTTGTTCAGCATGATGATGAGGCGACTTATGCGCCGATGATTAAGGCGGCTGATTTTGTGCTGGATTGGTCGAAAAGTGCGATCGCGCTTCACAATCAAGTTAGGGGTTTTTTCCCGGATTGCACTACGACTTTTCGCGGTAATTCCCTGAAAGTAATCGCAACTGTGCCGGTGGGGCCGGAATATTGGCTGCAATTACCGCCGGAGTTGAGGGTTTTGGAACGGGAATGGCCCCTTTTGGATCAGTTGTCGGGCGCAAATGGGGAGGTTGTGAAGGTTGTGAAGGGCTTTGGGGCGATCGTCCAAACTGGCGATGGTTTGCTATTATTGCGGGAGGTGCAGTTGGCTGGTAAAAAAGTTCAGTCTGGCGTGGATTTTGCCAATGGTGCTCGGTTGGCTGCGGGTGAGGTTTTTGGGAGGGTTGAAGTTACGGATTAGAAAGTACCTGGAAAGGTTGATTGGTTTTTTCCCAGTCTTGAATAGCTGTGTAGAGTTGTGTCAGCCGGAAATGAGAAGACTCGTAAGCAAGTCTGAGGTCTTTTTCTAGTACATCTGGCTCAACTTGCTTGGAGTTGCACGTGCCTAGGGCTTTGCAAAGTGCGATCGACAAAATACAAATCATATCGTGACCACAACAAATATACCACATATCTTGGGCATCTGTTTTTAAGCTATCCATCTTTGCTTTAACTTCTGGTTCATCAAGTCCCAGCTTTTGAGAGTTGTTCTTCACAGTTTTAATCAACTCCGATTGATTTAATATTAATGTGCGATCGTCCACAAATTTCTTAAAAGCTAAATCTTCAAATCTTAAACAATAATTAAATTTCAGCGAAGCCCATCGCAAATAACCAATAACTTTGGCACTTTCAAGTAAAGTCTGGCGAATATCTTTACCAAAACTCTTTATTTTGTCTTCCGATCCGTGTTCCAAAAGCACCTTTTCAAGTGCTGGCGACTTCAGCAGCATAGTTTCGAGATCGTGAGTATTTGTGAACAGCAAGTTCGGACTGAGTGAAACACTTCCTTCTAGTATATCAAAATCCGCATCAACAATAGCCAAAACACCAGCAAAGTTACCTTGTTCAAGGATATTTAGCACTGCAACAGCATTGTTTTTGTTATGGGCATTTTCTACACGACACTTTGTGGAGTCTACCAAATTCTTCCATACCCGCGAATCTGTGTCTCCTTCAGCGATTAGAAAAGAATGTTCAGTATATTGAACTCGATCTCGCAGCAGGCGGATTTGGTTAGCAATGAAGTTAGGGGTAATGTATTCTCTCATTCAACTGGCCCTTTTAACCCCACTGTCAAATCCCATCGATCGTCTATAATGCTTGGAGAGTGAGTAGCTAACAACACGTCAAAGTTTGCCAGATTAATAATTGCTTGCAAATCTTTGAGAAACTCGACTTCCCACGCTACGTGCAGCGAAATTTCTGGTTCATCAATCAGAACCAGAGAGTTAGGTTTCACCTTGAATAACAACTGGTAAAGCATCACCAATTCATGCTGTTCTCCGAAAGATAAGTCTGTCGGCGACAGAGGTTTACCATCCGCCGTTGTAAAGGTAAAACCTTTCTCTCTACTGATGCTCATATTTTTATAGAGAAATCGCTGTTTGATAATCCCTTTGAAGAGTTCTATTTTAGTAGCGAGTTCCTTAAAAACCATGAGTTTTTGTTCTACATCTTCAACATAAACTGACAGAATGTTTTTTGTGACTCCATCAATATTTTGTTTTACTTGAAAATCAGGATTCTCGTCGTTATCCAAAAGACCAATTTCTCTGAGACGAGAACGCTTTTCCTCGATTTCATTTAATTGGTTACGCAGCGTTTCCTCTGTTAGATATGAGGGTGCTTTGTTATTGAAAATTCTTGCAGGAAACGTTCTTTCTAGAGATTGAGACAATGCACCATATTCAGTCAGCTTTGCTTGGATATCTTCTGCGAGTTCCTGAGAATAGATATCAACTGAGGGAATCATTGAATGGTGTTTCGTGTATACCGTTGCTTCAGGAACATTTGAGGTAGTTAACAAGCGCTGAGTTTCTATAAAATGAATGTCGATAGAACTTCTTAGTTCTGATAACCATTTTGGTTCTTGCTTAACGCTCTTTGCTAACCTTGATATTAACTGTCTAGCTTCAAAAACGAGAATACGTTCTAATTCCAATTCTGAAAATTGAGTTGGTATTTCTATGTCACCTGATGACTGTAGTGCATCATCTGTGATATCCGAAGACACATTAATTCCCGCTGAGAAATCTATTGAGTCCATTGCTAAATTCGGTGAGAATATCTCTTTTGCTGCACCAGGCTTAGCAAAGTAAAACATTAAATTTTTATCTTTTTCATGTTCAGGTGCATCGATAGACTTAGTTATTTGTAGACAACTACCATCATCAAAGTCTAACCGGAACTCTGTAAATGGAATAGTCCGAAGTTCTGAGTAACGTGAATTAAAAAATCCATTAATTAGCCTAAATAATGCTGTTTTACCAAATCCATTCGGACTGTGAATGATCGTAATTCTATCTTCCATATTGAGAGAAATCGGATGGTTGAAAACTCCAAAAAGTTTGGCGACAGAAATCTTATTGATTCTCATTTTTCCCTCTAGTTATATCAAATACGTTAGTATCGGAATTATTCATCTCTCTCTTCTCTTCCTCTGTGTTCTCTGCGTTCTCTGCGGTTAAATCACCTGACGGTACAGCCGGCATTGATATATAGCCTTTCTTAAAAAGATGACTGACGGCTTATTATAACCGCTTAGACTAAGAGGGCTGAAGCCCAACAACGTACCTCATCTTTCTGAGAATTGATATAACTTACTAAAATTCGACTAAAACTTCTTCTTCAACTCCCAATAAATCCCGCGCGGCTTCTAGCATACTGTCAGTAATATCTTTCAAATCTTCGCGACTTGCTAAATAAGTTTTCAAAGCATCTAAAGGTTCTATACTATTATTAGCATTTAGTTCCGGCAACCTCGGCCTTGCTAGCTGACTGACTAATTCCGGCTGAATTGTGTAGCTGTGGGCTGCGCCGAGAAGTGCGTGCAATTCGGCGTTATCAATTAAGTCTAATTGTTCCGATCGCAATTGGTAGATTAATCTTACGACAGCATCTTGGATTTCCTTCTTCCCAATGGCTTTCACCAAGTCGGCTTGCGGACTCTCCGATTCAGATACGTTCACCTTAATCGTCTGAAACACCCGCACCGGCAAAGTGCAAAATTCCCACTCAGCTTTCCCCCTTTCCAAATTAATCAACACAAAGCCTTTGTCTTCTTTTTCTTCGCTAAAGTCAACTCGTTCGATGCTTCCGGGATAAATTACGGGCGGATTGTTGTTGGCATTGAGATTTTGGTGTTTGTGGACGTGACCGAGGGCTACGTAGTCAAAACAAGGGCGTGTTAGCATGGCAACGGGTATGTTGAATCCTTTACCGACTGCTAAAAAACGCTCTGCACCCAGGCTTGCTTTATCTGCCATTAAGTGCGCTAATAGTACGGTTGGTATTTCGGGATTGAGGCGGCGGATTTCTCCTTCTAGGGCGATCGTCAGTTTTTCGGTTAATAATTGGTTAACATCGCCTACAGATAGGCTTTCAGTCTCCGATCGCGTCATTAAGGTCGATCGCGTCAACCAAGGCAGCGTCACCACCTGTACGGCGCCACTGCGGGTGTGTATGAGGTGAGTTTCCAGGCGATCGCCTACAATAAACTTAGGTATTCCCAAAGTCCGATAAATTCCCAAACTCGCGCCGCCCTGTCCTTGCGAATGTTGGTCGTGATTTCCTACTAGCAAAACCGTCGGAATTTGCGCCTCTACCAAGCGGCTGAATTGGCTCGCAAAAGCCTCTTTAACAAACGGTGGCGGCGTTGAATCCGGGAAAGCATCCCCGCCGAATATAACTAAATCTACGGGTTCAGAAATTGCTCTATCCATACATTTACTTAGCGTCGCCGCGAAGTCTTCCAGCCGCGTATTTAACCCGGTTTCTGGATTGACGCGGCCGTGGGAAAAGCCGCTGCCCATGTGAATGTCTGAAAGGTGTAAAATTTTAATCATTGTTTTCTTTGTAAGTTATTATACGTGAATATCTTTAGGGAAACGGCAATGTCCATTGGTGTAAACAACCAGCCTGAAAACCGTTGTATCTCTTGTTTATAGCCGAGGCCAGATCCCCCTAAATCCCCCTTAAGAAGGGGGACTTTGAGCGCTTCTTGTCCCCCCCTTCCTAAGGGGGGTTAGGGGGGATCTGGGCCTTGATCGCTAGACAGAAGACCGGCACTACGTTTAACCTTAAGTTGACACCAATGGGCAATGCCGTTTCCGTAGCCCTGCCTCAACGCGGTACTAATTCGACGCTGCGCCGGTGGGGATTGATGCGTTTCTCGATCGCAAATACTGCCTTTTCTTCCTCAAAGCCGATTTCGTGAAACTCTGCAAACAAACATTCTAACTCAATTTTGGCGATCGCAGTTTCCAGCCACTTATCAAAGGAATCGCATTCAATACTTCTGAAAGGTTCGCCTTTGCACTCGAAACTGATAATTTGTCCCGGAATCCCGCCGAAACAGCCCTGTGTATCCACAACCCGCAGCCACAAATTATCTACTTTCATAAACGGAATCCATGCTTTGTTCCAATATTCTCCGGGCTGCCATTCTTGAAAATTAACTTGACTCTGGGCGTCCCAAAATTTTTTCTCATTGGCAATTGATGCCAAAGATAAAATACTCCTGCCGTGTTCAAAAGGCAACAGCCACTGATTTTCTGAACTCTCGTAAGCCGAACCGTTATACCAGCGATAAAAATCATAAAATGTTTCGGGAAGCGATTGTTGGTAACGTTTTTTAAATAAGTCGATTTCTGTTTCGATGGCACCGGAATTTAACAAGTTAAGCGCCTCGGGACAGCAGCGTCTCAATGTTTGTGCGAAGGTACGAACCAAAGGATTTCGTGGCTGAAAAAATTCTTTCATCTTCGATCATATAATACCTGGAACTTTTTGATAAATTTGGGCGATCGGCGAAAATCTATACTTTTCAACGTGAGGGCTTAATTTAGGTTCGTAGTTTAGGTTTGTAGTGAGGACTTCAGTCCTTCTTTGGATTCTGGAGAAGGACTAAAGTCCTCATTACGAACCTGGTTGTATCTTTCATCATATAATACCTGGAACTTTTTGATAAATTTGGGCGATCGGGCAGCGAAAATTTATACTTGTTAATTCTAACTCATCTCCTTGTCGGTAAATCTGAGAAACCCAATTTCCCTCACCATTGAGTCGAAAACACTCAATTTGGATTTCCGATTGAGTGATGAGTACGTATTCTTGCAAACTCGATGTAGTTTGGTAATCGGCAAATTTATCGCCCCTGTCAAAAGATGCAGTTGAAGGAGATAGCACCTCAATAATTAGAGATGGATAGAGAATGGAGTCTTCAGTTGAACTTGTATCTCTTTCGTCGCAAGTTACCGCCACGTCAGGATAATAATAGCAATTCGCCTCTTCCAGTCTGACTTTGACATCAGAGGTAAGAACTAAGCATGGCGTATTCAGAAGATGATTTCCCAATAGGCGAATTAGATTGCTAGCAATAATAGTGTGAGGGTTTTTTGCCCCCGTCATTGCATAAACGTGTCCGCGTCTGTATTCGTGTTTGATCGGACTTACTCGTTCGCCTTCTAGGTATTCTTCTGGTGAAATGTAGAAATTGTTTTTGCTGATTACCATTGATTTATCCCGGCTGATTTTGTGCGATAATATTTGTTGAAATGGGTGCATTTCACTTTTGAAGAGGGCGAAGCATGACCGCATATAAGTTATTAGTTATCATCCCATATTGATTGCGGTCATGCTTCGCCCCTACAAACATATTTGCTAAAACCAGATGCACCCGTTGAAATTCATAGATCCGGCTAGGACATGGCTGAATACCGGACGGCAAAATTATGTTATTTTCTTGAGTCTGCGGAGGCAGACATCGTTTGTATAGACGCGGTTTCAACCGCCGTGCTATTTTAACAAATTTCCAGGAATCGGGCGTGCCACAGTTTGCCACTTTCTGTCAATCCCTGCGATCGCACTTTGATTTTGACTCCGCGAGGGTTCGCCTCGTACAGTCGGGCAATTTCTAGCATTTCCCCGCTGCTAAAGCCCGTTCCCACTGTTCCGATCGGTACTAACTTGCCATTGATTTCTTGTGCAACTTCGATCGCACTAAACGGCCGCCCCGCTACTTTTGTCCGAGTCAACCCGACAATAAATAAGTCATATTCCTGACAGTATTTAGTCCTCACCATCGGAGATTTTTTAACATCTTTGCCGCCGACATAGAAGCAGTTATGCAAAACCCAAACTTCACCTTCTCTGTTTTCAGCTTCCTGCTGCTGCGCCAGTAAAAGTTTTTCGCCTGCGGTGCGAGATGTCGGTACAATTTCAAATTCCGTAGATAAACTTGCCAAGATTTCGCCAACTGCAACTCCGGCGGCTATTCGTTCGGATTCCGCCAACCCAGTCAAGTCTTTACCGTGGGAAAACAAAGCTTTAAAAATGGCATAAACTGCCGTTGGCTGGGTTGTCGGAAAACCGCTTTCAATATTAACTGTAGCAGCTTGGGCGCCCGTGCGATGTTCGCTGCCCGTATAGCTTTTGTAATACAGTTCGCCGTCTAAGACAAAGATGCCAATTTTAGCTGCTGTGTCGATTAAAGCGCGATCGATCGCAATTGACGCTTGTTGTCGCAGGTTTGTCGATCGCGATTGGTAGTATACTTTATCTGGCGTCGCCACGACCACCACTCGATTGCCGTCGCGTTTTGGCTGTCCCCAATAGTCGGGATTTTCGATGTAATAAGAACGTTCGCTGGGCGCGTCAACCGGCTGCATCGTCACAATCCTTCCCGGCTGCAAGTGCGGAGGTAATTCGGGGACAATCGGATTATTGACAGTCTCAACTTTGGCCGCAACCTTTGATTTTGCAGCAGGAGCAGCATTGGTGGTAGACTTGTTTGGAGTGTTTTTAGTCGGCTTTTCTCCGGTTTCCAATTCAAACGCTCTTTTCCAAAAGCCGATCGCCATTTCCGGGTATCCTTCCGACTCCGCACACAGTGCAAAACTAATAACTTTTCCCGTGCCAATTCCGCGCCCGTAATCAGCTAAATACTGCACCGCCCCCGCTTCACCCATCAAGTGCAATCCCCGCGTGACAATGCGATTGTTCCAGCGTTCTCGAATATCGGCGCTAATTTTTTTGGCTGATTTTCGCTTAGCTTCTGCGTATTCCATCCACTCCATACAGCCTCCTTTTTTGTTGGGCTACTTGTAATACTATACTGAAGCTTGATTCATTAGTCAAGGAAAACCCAAACCAGCATTTACCAGAAAGAATTGGTTGAAAGCCGGAACCCTTGTAGGGAGAAATTAAAATCAGACTATTCATATTGTTTCCGGTTGCATGGGAATGATTTAACCGCAGAGAACACAGAGGACACAGAGGGAGAGAATAGAGATCTGAATAATTCCGATGGTACCGGATTTGATATCATTTCTCCCCACAAGGGAGAGGTCGCTGTCAACTATCAACTATCAACTATCAACTGTCAACTATCAACTGTCAACTGTCATCTGATTATCCTCTTGCACCTGTGATCGTTTGAAAGAACTTAGGCGTATACCTTTGTAAAAAACTCCCCACCGCCAGCGTCACTAAAGTTGCTAGAATGATTGTCAATAAATAGTATACAATCACAGTTATCGAACTGGAAGGCTTTGACAACTTGTTAAAAACTTCCTTAAAAACTGTTACCGTCGGTTCGTGAATAGCATAAACAAAAAATGCCAAACCAGAAAAATTAAAACAGGCTTTTTCTAGCTTTCCCGACACTAAATCTGAAGCGCACCAAATGGCCGCCGTACCCATTACTCTCGTGCAGCATTCTAACTGGTGCTGGAAAGTTTTAATGTCGGCTGTTTGCGTAATTGTCAGCACAAGAGCCATGCCTAAGTATATACCGATAATCGCACTTTTTCGTCGGTCGAGCCAAGTTAGATCCAATTTTTGAACAGCAATCAGACATCCCAAATAAAAGAACAACGGCCCCAACCACTGGATGCTAAAACCAATTTGAAAATCCAGCAACCAAGGCGCGGCAAACAAAGCTATACCTAGATAAGGTATCTTTCTAGCGATCAGCAAAAATACCGGAGATAGAATCACCATCGCGATCAAATCCCGGACGTACCAGAAATGAAATGCGATCGGATAAAGGCTTTTATATCCAGTTAAACAATCTATAAAGTTGGCAAAACTGTAGTCTCCAATATATTTTTTGTAATGCCCTTGGATAATTCCACTCGTTGCTGGTACGTTGATCACAATTAACACCAGTGTCAATAAAGCCAAGTTCCAAAACAAATAGGGAACCAGGAGAGTCCAAAACCGAGATTGGAGCTTTTCCTTGTAAGAATTCAGCGATAAATTAAAATTCCTGAAAAACAGGAAGCCTGAAAGCATGAACAGAAAAGCCACGCAAGAACCGCCCCAAGTCCCGGCAATCAACGTCTGGAAAAATTTGTCAGCATATCCCACAGAATTGATGGACGAGTGAATAGTAACAATCCCAATGATCAGAGGCAGACGCAATAATTTAATTCGGCAAGATATTTCCGGCGTAATTTGCATTTTTTACAGAAAAAGTGTAGGGTTCGATCGGCTGGCATTTGCATTGAGATGGCAAATTGTAGTAATCGGTTCGCCACCAATGCTAAGATAGCCTCGATCGTGCGTTGAGGTCAATCATGCCGGGGCTTGCTTTTTGCGAAGTCTGGTTCGCCAACTTCCGTTAGCGAAGCCCTCGAAGAGGATCGCACTTTTCACACTTTCGAGAATTTAATATCAAGTCTAATTGTACTCTGATGATGCGATTGATTTTGTACAGCAAACCCGGATGCCACTTGTGCGAAGGGTTGCAAGAAAAACTCGAACAGATTGAAAGCCTCAAGTTTCAATTGGAAGTACGAGACATTACCGAACGTGATGACTGGTTTCAAGCTTACCAGTACGAAGTGCCAGTTTTGTTTAAAGTGGAGTCCCAACGCAAAAATTCTGGTGGCGACGCTGCATTTTCCCCAGAAGAACAATTACCTCGTCCTTCTCCCCGCTGTACAGTTCAACAATTGGAGCAAATGTTACAGAAATATTTGCAAATCGATCAATCAGAATAATATGATTTAACGCAAAAAATCAAGCCCTTTGGGTGCCGAGTCCGCACTCTTGGCCCGGAGAGTGCCGATTTTACACCGAAAAGGCTTGTAGATAGCGGATCGAACAATTTCTGGCGCAAGTCATATTCAAAACATCCAAGTGAGGAGTTTTTCAGATGAAATTGAGAGAATTATTAGCAACACTTCCCGGCATTTCCTTTGACACCCAACATCGCGCCCTCGATGCCGAAGTCAAGGGTTTATCTACTAATTCCCATGCTTGTCAGGCGGGGGATTTGTTTTTGGGAATGCCGGGGACGCGGGTAGATGGCGGAGATTTTTGGCAAAGTGCGATCGCCAGCGGTGCAATTGCGGCCATAATTTCCACTCAAGCCGCCGAGAAAACACCCCCCCAAGACGGGGATACCTGCGTGATTGTGGCAACCGACATGGCTCAAATTTGCGGTCAAATAGCCACCACATTTTACGGCAATCCTGCTAGCAAATTAAAACTTGTAGGCGTTACTGGGACTAACGGCAAAACTACAACAACTCATTTAATCGAATTTTTGCTCAATCAAATGCAGTTGCCGACAGCAATTTTCGGCACGCTTTACACTCGCTGGCCGGGTTTTCAACAAACTGCACTTTACACTACACCTTTTGCGATCGACTTGCAAAAACAGCTAGCAGAAGCTGTCACCGCTGGATGCAAACACGGGGTGATGGAAGTCAGTTCCCATGCTTTAGCACAGCAGCGAGTCTTGGGCTGTACTTTTGAAGTTGCTGTGTTTACCAACTTGACTCAAGATCATCTCGATTATCACCGCGATATGGAGGATTATTTTGAGGCAAAATCGCTTTTGTTTAGTCAAAATTATCTCAAAAATCGCGCTGTAATTAATATTGACGACTCCTACGGACGGCGGATTGTTGAAAGCCTCAAATCCGAGCAAGTATGGAGTTACAGCACTACGGACAAAACTGCTGATTTGTATGCTTTTGATTTGCAGTATCAGCCCAATGGAGTTAAGGGAATGCTGCACACTCCCAAGGGCGAAACTGCTTTTGTTTTGCCTTTAGTCGGTCAGTTCAATTTATCCAATATGCTGGCTGCTGTCGGTGCGGTTTTAGAATTGGGTTTAGATTTGTCCGCAATTGTGGAGAAATTAGCTTTGTTTTCGGGAGTGCCGGGACGGATGGAACGGGTGCAAATTAGTTCCGATCAAGATATTAGTGTAATTGTCGATTACGCGCACACTCCAGATAGTTTGGAGAACTTGTTGAAGGCTTCGCGGCCGTTTATTCCCGGTCAAATGATTTGTGTGTTTGGTTGCGGTGGCGATCGCGATCGCACGAAACGCCCGATCATGGGTAAAATCGTGGCAGAGTTGGCCGATATAGCCGTTGTTACCTCCGACAATCCGCGCACCGAAAATCCCGATCGCATTTTGGAAGATGTGCTCGCAGGCATTCCCGCTGACGTAAAACCCGTCGTGATGTGCGATCGCGCCGCAGCCATTCGCACTGCTATTATGGACGCTAAACCCGGAGATGGCGTGCTGATTGCAGGCAAAGGACACGAAGATTATCAGATTTTGGGCACCGAAAAAGTCCATTTTGACGATCGAGAACAAGCACGAGATGCCTTGACAGTCCGAATGAACTGATTCGACTAACCCAATTACACTTAGTGTTAATAGTTAACCCAATTTGGTTAACTATTAATGGCTTATAGCAATTTTTTATGAGGTTGCATAGAATCCGATCACCCTAGCCGAGGGCGGGCCCGCACCATCCACCGCCCCTACTAAGGGGGGGACAAGATTCCGATCAAAGTCCCCCTTCGATCCTATGCTTTATAAACATCTTTCTTAACAAGAAATTTGACAAAAGTAACTACTTGTGTAGGAGCCATTGGGGATCTCGCTTCTGATTGAATGGCAATTATCCTGCAAAAAATGTTCATTGATGTCTGCCT
>NZ_JAEQCB010000152.1:0-29776 GCF_020738785.1 Microcoleus sp. PH2017_05_CCC_O_A
AATGGGATAGAGAGCTGCGTAGTTCAGCCAAGGCGGGTCAATCCGCTCGAAGTGAAAGCGAAAGGGGAGGGACTGGAAGCCTCCCATGTCATGTAATAGGTGACTATACTTTTACCAGCTATCAGGTAAAATGTGAAATCGTTCCAAAAGCTTAAAATCAAAAATCTACAATACACATATGGCTAGAACACCCAGCGAATATTCCGTGCACCTGCTGCTTGATGGCGGCCACCGCGAAGAAATCCGTTTTGCAACTCTGCCGGATTTTCAACAGTGGTATAAAACCCTGGTTCCCAAACAAGATTCGTCAGAATTTGTCAATGTTCCGATCAAAAATATTCAAGGAGAATACATGGTAGTTCGCCCTTCCAGTATTCTCGCAATTCGCGTAGAACCGCTGTTTAGTTCTAGTCTCGAACGATACGATGAATAATCGACTAGGAAAGTTATCAATTGATTAGGGAAATTTAGAAGTTGAGCAAGATTTTTCGTTATCAGCTATTGGCGATCGCCTGTTGTGTTTTAGCGATCGCATTTTCTGTTCCCGCGATCGCAATTCCGGCGCTGCAACAAATTAGTGTAAGTCAATTACAACCGAGTGAGGTGGAGTCGATCGCCTTTGACGCTCAAATCTGGGGCGAAAATGGCAAGCCGGGGGATAAACAATTGCTGTTAAAGTCGATCGACTACAGCCTCGGTTATCTTAACTCCCAGGCTGCGAAGAGTGCTTACAGTCGCTATCCAGTCTCAGGTATTACGCGCGATCGAGTTCGGCGATCGCTAGCTCGATTCCGCGAATTAGTTGTCAGTTCTACAACTCCAACACAACTCCAGGAATCTGTCAAGCGGGAGTTTGTGTTTTATAAGTCGATCGGCAAAGACAACAAAGGAACAGTTGCATTTACCGGTTATTTCGAGCCAACTTACCAAGCCTCTCGCACGCCTAATTCCGAATACCGTTATCCCCTGTACAAAGCACCGCCAAACCTCGGTTCTTGGCGCAAACCTCACCCAACTAGATTGGAATTGGAAGGTGCGGATGCTTTGCAGGGAAACAAAGGATTGCTGCGGGGATTGGAATTAGTCTGGTTGCGCGATCGCTTCCAAGCATTTCTCGTCCACGTCCAAGGTTCGGCGAAGTTGCAACTAACAGACGGCGGCGTGATGACAGTGGGTTTCGCGGGGAAAACCAGTCAGAGTTATACAGGTGTCGGGCGAGAATTAGTTAAGGACGGCAAGTTTACTTTAGAACAGCTAACATTGCCGAAACTCAACGAATATTTTAGCAAGTTTCCGGCAGATATGGACAAGTATTTGCCGAAGAATCAAAGCTTTGTCTTCTTTCAGGATACTAAAGGTGCACCTGCTACCGGCAGCATTGGAGTGCCCGTAACTGCCGAAAGGTCGATCGCCACCGACAAAGTGCTAATGCCTCCCGGCGCCCTAGCATTAATTAGCACGAAACTGCCCTATCCCAATGCGGCGGGGAAACTCGAACAAAATGCCGTTAATCGGTTTGTTTTGGATCAAGATACGGGCGGTGCAATTAAAGGCGCGGGGAGAGTTGACGTATTTATGGGCACGGGGAACCTGGCGGGCGATCGGGCGGGTTATATCAACTCGACTGGAGAACTGTATTATCCGCTATTAAAGTAGAAAGCGAGTGGCCAGAAACCGGGTTTTTACGAAAAATATTCGCCATCATCGATAGATTAGGAAAAAACCCGGTTTCTTTGATTTTCACGAGTGGCCAGAAACCGGGTTTTTACGAAAAATATTCGCCATCATCGATAGATCAGGAAAAAACCCGGTTATATTCGCCATCATCGATAGATCAGGAAAAAACCCGGTTTCTTTGATTTTCATGAGTACCCAGCAAACCAGACTAAAATAGAAACAACCCCACCCATCCCAACCCGAAAAATGCTAAACAAAATTTGGCAATTCCTCAAACAACTAATCCAGCGCTTATTGGGGAAAACACCTCCACCACCTGCGCCGCCGCCACCCCGCCCCACCCTAACTGACGCGGAATACGAGTCGAAATTCATGGAAATCCTGGAAGGGGTGAATGTCGGCTGGAGTCGAGGGGATGTAGCGGGTTTCTTAATCGCCAAACGCCTGAGAGATAGTGAATTGGCGGCTTGGTTGCGACGGTTTGGGACTGGATTGTTTGAGGGCGAATATGATGACACAGCCCCTACAGATGCGGTGGCTTCGCTTCAGGAATTGGCGCGCAGGCTGGAATTGTTGGGTAGAATTCGCAGCGGGGAATTGTCGGAGGTGGCGGGGGATATTGGGCGGGAGATTTTGACGCGATTTCCGCTGCCGGTGGTTGAGGATGATGCTGGTGGGTATGGGAATGTGATTGAGGCGGTGTTTGTTGGGGATGGTTTGGGTGTTTCTGGGGATGGGAATCGCAGGGATGCGGAGGGTGCGTAGGATTTATATAGCAGGCTAAGAATTTAATAGACTCAGAGCGATCGGCATGATATTCTTAGCAATTAAGCGCCGCATCCGTCGCTAATTTTCACACACTCAAATAAGACGAAAGAGGACTGAAGTCCTCACTACAAACTTAAATCGTAATGGCACAAGTAATCGGCATTGACTTAGGCGGCACCGCAATTAAACTCGGCAGATTTAGCGCAGACGGCGTTTGTCACCAATCCTTAACAGTCCCAACTCCTCAACCCGCTACTCCAGAAGCCGTTTTAGCCGCCATCGCAGATGCTATTTTACAACTGAATCCACAAGAAAATGCTGTATGTGCGATCGGCATTGGCACACCAGGCCCAGCAGACGCAGCAGGCAGAATAGCCCGAGTCGCAATCAACCTCAAAAACTGGCACAACGTCCCCCTAGCTGACTGGTTGGAAGCCAAAACCGGATTGCCGACAATATTAGCAAATGATGCCAATTGTGCCGGATTGGGAGAAGCTTGGTTAGGGGCAGGAAAGCACTTTAAAAACCTGATTTTACTGACATTAGGAACAGGAGTCGGCGGTGCAGTTATCCTAGATGGCAAACTATTTTCAGGCCATCTAGGTGCAGCCGGAGAATTAGGATTAATTTCGATTAATCCCGACGGCCCAGAGTGTAATAGTGGCAATCACGGTTCTTTAGAACAGTACATTTCCGTGCTAGCAATTCGTCGCGATACTGGCTTGGAACCGCTAGAATTAGCCAATTTAGCTAAGTCTGGAGATGCTAAAGCTTTAGAATTTTGGAGAAATTATGGTCGCTATCTCGGTATCGGCTTAGCAAGTCTAATTTATATTTTAACACCAGAAGCTATTATTATCGGTGGCGGAATTAGTGCAGGTGCCGAGTTTTTCTTGCCAGCAGTTCAAACGGAAATTGAGCGGCGCGTGCTGCCGAGTTCTCGGGAAGGTTTGCAGTTATTGGTTGCTGAATTGGGCAATCAAGCAGGTATGGTAGGCGCTGCAAAATTAGCTTGGCAAATCGCTCTTATGACAGTTGACAGTTGACAGTTGACAGTTGACAGTTAGTTGTAGGGGCAGTGCCCCCGTGCCTGCCCTCTTAGCTGACAGTTGACCAATGACTAATGACTAATGACTGATGACCAATGACTAACGACTAATAACTTCTTCATGGCAGAGAGTGCCCAGTTATATTTTTAATATATTCCTGAATTTTTAGATAAGTGTCCGAGTTGCCTTCGCGCATGATAATAATATTAGTAGCGCTGTCAGGCAGGTAAAAGCTGATTAAGCGACCGTTCTGTTCGCTAGCAAAAGAGCTAATTCGACTCAGATCGATCGCAAATTCTTTGCGCTCGTAATTAATTTTAATCCAGGAACCTTTAGAATTGCGATCGACCGTTTTTTTGATGTATTCGAGAATTTGCTTGTAAGCCTCATAATTCCCTTGGGGATTGAGAATAATCGGCAGACTGCTATTCGGCAGCCAAAATGTAATACGCTTGTTATCCGGTTCGCTAGAAAAAGCACTAATAGTGTCAAGGTCAATTATGTATGTATTTTTCTCATAAGTAATTTTGCTCCAGTAAGCCACAACACAAAACCTCCTCAAACCTGCGTTTCCTGGTATTTTAGGATAGTTTGACAACTCATACAATTTTAGATTTTAGATTTTAGATTTTAGATTTTAGAATTGGGAATGACAGATGACTATCGGGGTTTGGATCTTACCTACAGTTGCATTCTTTTGTAAAACTGGTATCACCCTGGAAATCTTAGCTAAAAAGTTAAGTAAAAATTATCAGCATTTTTACCTTCTGCCTTCTCCCTTCTGCGTTCGGGTACTAGCCCCCCAACCCCTGTAAGGGCCGGGAGGTGAGGTTTTTCCGTCGTTGAGAATGCTCCCCGATATCATGTCTGGTAAGTGCAACCCGAATCAAATCCGATTTTTGGGTTGGGCGGGTTTTGTACAGAAATTGTCTGCCCGATTTGAATATTGCGTGTATTCACCCGCCCTACAGACATCCAATATATCAAAACTAATCGATCGCAGATAAGATGAGATCAGGCTCCTGCAAGTTTCCCTGCTACTAAGTCGCGGGCCTCAGCTTCTAAAACATCCTGCTTTCCCTGAGAGCTCGCTGCTTGGATAAACCCCTGAAACAAAGGGTGCGGGGCGCTAGGCCTAGATTGGAATTCGGGGTGAAATTGACTGGCGATGAAAAAGGGATGGTTGGGCAATTCGATCATTTCTACGAGTCGGCCGTCGGGAGATGTGCCGGATACTACATAGCCTGATTCTAAGAAAAGATTGCGGTAGGCATTGTTGAACTCGTATCGGTGGCGATGCCGCTCGTAAATCACTTCTTTTTGATACAGTTTGAAAGCGAGGGTGTCCGGGTTTACACGGCACGGATACAAACCCAGTCGCATCGTACCGCCCAAATCGATTACATCTTGCTGTTCTGGCAATAAATTAATTACTGCATTTGCTGTATCCGGGTTGAATTCAGCGCTGTTGGCATCCTGTAGTTGGGCGGTGTTGCGCGCCCATTCGATCACAGCACACTGCATCCCCAAACACAATCCCAAAAATGGTATTTTATGGTGTTTGGCATATTGAATCGCAGCTATTTTGCCGTCAACTCCCCGAATCCCAAAACCTCCGGGCACAACAATGCCGTTGATATTTTGGAGATAGTTTTCGATGTTTCCCGATTCTAAATCTTCTGAGTTGATCCAGTGCAAATTTAGGTCGCAGCCGATCGAGATTGCCGCGTGCCGCAAAGCTTCCACCACCGAAAGATAAGCATCGTTCAACCGCACGTATTTGCCAACCAAAGCAATCTCAATCTTGTGGCTGGGGCTATACAGCCGTTTGACTAAGGTTTGCCACTGAGTCAAATCGGGTGGCCGCTGTTCGAGTTGCAGCAAATTGATGGTTTGTTCCGCCAAACCTTCCTGTTCCATCATCAGCGGTACTTCGTAGATACTTTTGGCATCTTGAGCTGTGATGACGCATTCTTCGGGTACGTTGCAGAATTCCGACAATTTTTGTTTGAGGCCCAGAGGTAAAGGTCGATCGCACCTACAGACTAAAATATCTGGTTGAATGCCTATAGACCGCAACTCCTTAACCGAGTGCTGAGTCGGTTTAGTCTTCATCTCTCCAGCCGACGGAATCCAAGGTATCAGCGTCACGTGCATATACACAACATTTTGCCGTCCGACAGCCTTGCGAAACTGGCGAATTGCTTCCAAAAACGGTAAAGATTCAATATCTCCCACGGTGCCGCCGATTTCCGTAATCACCACGTCAGGATTAGTATTTTTTGCTACCCGAAAAATACGCTCTTTAATCTCGTTAGTGATGTGGGGAATCACCTGCACCGTGCTCCCTTGATACTCGCCGCGGCGTTCTTTATTGATCACCGCTTGATAAATGGCACCCGTGGTGACACTGTTCAGGCGAGACATGGAAGTATCGGTAAAACGCTCGTAGTGCCCCAAATCCAGGTCAGTTTCCGCACCGTCTTCGGTGACGAATACTTCTCCGTGCTGAAACGGGCTGAGAGTACCAGGGTCAACGTTAATATAGGGGTCTAGCTTCAAAATCGAGACTGAGTAGTCCCTGGACTTCAATAGGCGACCGAGGGAAGAAGCGACAATTCCCTTGCCGATACTGGAAACCACGCCGCCGGTCACAAACACAAATTTGGTCATAGATTTTCGACTTTAGATCTTTCTAGTTAAGAAGGTAACACTCAAATCTAAGAGCTAAAATCCAAAATTGTCCAGCAGGGTTTGAGCCTTTCTCAACTACGGGTGCGGATACGACGAGTCGCCCATTAGCTGAATCGGGCGGTTGGCATGGGTTTGGAGTGCGATCGCCCATTTCCCAACTGTTGATTGTTCCTGAGTTCGCTGTTAGAGACCAAGGGCGAACCAGAAACCAAGGCTTCTTTTATCTCGATCGAGAATATGTCTGCAACTTAGCCATCAAATCTGACACACTGGTCAAATCTAAAACTGCTTCTCCTAAATTCTCTAATTGTTCAGCGGATAACTGACTGATGCGAGTTTGGATCTCCGGCGACAGCGGGCAGACACGGCGCTCCAACAGCGACACAACTAACTGCTGTAACTGCTGCTTTCCTTGTTCGATACCTTGTTCGATACCTTGTTCGATACCTTGTCTGATGCCTTGTTCGATGCCGATTCTGGTCGCTTTGGTAATTGCACCGCGCTGGTCTTGAATGAAAATTTCTCGCCTTTCTAAATCTTCCAATTCATCAGGATCTAGATTGGCTTCATTGGCAATTCCAAAAGCTTTGCGGAGTTCCGGTACATTCCCCAACTCTTCCGGGACAGACCTTAACGTCCGAGCCGTTTTCATGAAATATATCCACTTGTCAGTCAGTGTCTCTAATTCTTCTAATGTTTTGTTAAATTTTGGTAATTCAACAAAAACAAATTCTAACTCTTCGGCTAAATAATCGATTCGATTGTTTTTCTCTTTGATACAAAACCGCGAAATTACTGTTTCGAGATGCTCAAACATTTGGAAATCGGTAATTGTCAGGGCAATTACTGGATTCAATAAATCATAGTTTTCTCCACTTTTTAATTGAACTGAGTAAGCTTTAGTAGCATTATACAGAATCCGCTTTTCAAAGGATTCTACGTTCAATACCTGCATTTCAATTATCACTGTTTTGCTGCCACCAATTTTAGCTTTGACATCCAAATAAGTATTCTTTACTCCTTTGATTTTGGGAGCCAAATAAGGGTCAAGAATTTCTAAGTCTTCGATGACGGGATTTGATTCGTATAGAATGGCATTTAAGAAGCTAATCAAAATGTCTTTGCTGTCAGCAGAGCCGAAGATTTTCTTAAAGGCAAAGTCAGTTTTGGGATTAATGAAACTCATGGTATTTTATTTTTACTAGAGACTGAGAGGTTGAGGTTACAGTTATTTAAGTATCTAACTATTATACAATCTTTTAGGTTGGGTTCGCCCTGCGATCGCCCGAAACAACCTCAATACCGATGCCAGTCCCAGTCTGCCCCTGTGGAGTCAATTATAAAATCTTTAATCTAAAATCTCAAATCCCGTTCAGTCATTTTTCCCAAACAGCTAACCCAGGAACGTTTCGCCAATGGTAAAGTCATGGTAGGTAGAGCACCTCAAGTCTGATAAAAAAATTGCTATGAAGTTTGTCTGCGTTCTATCCCGTCAACGGTTGCTTTCTGGTGGTATCGCATTGATCGCAGCGATCCTCTTCGAGGGCTTCGCTAACGAGTGCGGAGCTATTCTCGCTCCCCATGCGGCGCGGGCAAACACTCCTGGGCAAAATCATTCGTCTCTGTCGCCGAAAATCCTCGCTAGTAACGATGTTAGTTGTAAGGGCGCGCGATCGCCAGAAACTCGCTGTCGAGTCGGCGGTTTGTTCGTCAAAACTCAAAATACGTCTACAGAACAAGTCTTTACTCTCAAGCACACTGAAGTTACAGCTAAAATTGCCGGCAATATCTCCCGCGTCGAAGTTGTTCAAAAATTTGAAAATCCTTTTCCCGAATCTTTAGAAGCTGTTTATGTATTTCCCCTCCCCGATGAAGCGGCGGTGGATGATATGGAAATTAAAATTGGCGATCGCAGGTAGGACTGCGGGTTTGTTGGAACAAGAACGCGATAATATTTTTACTCAGTCTCTGGCTAATATCAAACCCGGAGAAAAGATTGAAGTGACGATTCGCTACACCGAGAGTCTCAAATTTGCCGGGGGCGATTACGAATTTGTGTTTCCCACTGTGGTAGGCCCGCGCTATATTTCGCAAAATACCAGCGATGCCGATCGCATAAACTCGCCTCTCTTGCCTCCGGGTACGCGATCGGGTCGCGATATCGCTGTTTCCGTAGAAATCGATGCCGGAGTTGCGATCGGCGATGTCCGCTCTACTTCCCATCAAATTACCACCGAACGCAATGGCAATATTGTGCGCGTTCAACTCGCCAATTATGACAAAATTCCTAACAAAGATTTAATTCTCCGGTATCGAGTATCAGGGGAAAATACTCGCGCTACAGTCTTGAGTCAAGCCGACCAACGGGGCGGTCATTTTGCGACTTATTTGATTCCGGCATTAAACTACAAAACTAATGAAATTGTACCAAAAGATGTCGTGTTTCTGATGGATACTTCCGGTTCTCAACAGGGCGAACCGCTAGCAAAATCTAAAGAGTTGATGCGCCGCTTCATTCAAGGACTCAATCCCAAGGATACTTTTACTATTATTGATTTTGCCAACACGGCGCAAGCGCTGTCCGCTACTCCTTTAGCGAATACTGCCCAAAATCGACAAAGCGCAATTAATTATATCGATCGGTTGCAAGCTAACGGCGGCACAGAACTGCTCAACGGCATTCAAGCCGTGATGAAGTTTCCGGCTGCACCAACCGAAAGGCTGCGGAGTATTGTACTAATTACTGACGGTTATATTGGCAATGAAAAAGAAGTTTTGGCTCTGGTGCAGCAGAGTATAAAACCGGGCAATCGACTTTACAGTTTTGGTGTCGGCAGTTCGGTGAATCGGTTTTTGCTCAACCGTTTAGCCCAAGTTGGTAGAGGCACGTCTCAAGTAATTCGTCAAGATGAACCTTCGGCGGAAGCTGCTGAAAAGTTTTTCCGTCAAATTAACAGTCCGGTATTGACTAATATTGAAATTAGTTGGGAAGGAATGGGCGAAAAACCGGAGATTTATCCGATCGCGCCCCCAGACTTATTTACCAGTCAGCCGCTGGTGTTGTTTGGCAAAAAGAGCGATCGAACTAACGGCCAACTCCGCATCCGCGGCACTCAAGCGGGCGGCAAAGCTTACGAGCAAATTTTACCTGTTAATTTTGCTCAATCTGGAGGGAGACAACGGGAGTCAACTTCAGCCGCAGCAATTGTTACAGATTTTGGCAATCCGGCGGTAGCTCAACTTTGGGGGCGATCGCGCATTAAAGATTTAATGAATCAAATGTTTGGTGGCGAGACTCCTTCTTTGGTGGAAGCTGTGACTAATACAGCTTTGGCTTATCGCTTGCTGTCGGAATACACGGCTTTTGTGGCTGTGAGCGAAGAAGTGCGAGTCGAACCTGATGGTGCTCGGCGCCGCGTGCAAG
The DNA here is from genome assembly GCF_020738785.1 of Microcoleus sp. PH2017_05_CCC_O_A. Classification (NCBI taxonomy): domain Bacteria; kingdom Bacillati; phylum Cyanobacteriota; class Cyanophyceae; order Oscillatoriales; family Microcoleaceae; genus Microcoleus; species Microcoleus sp. PH2017_05_CCC_O_A. Next base: position 9,613 of record NZ_JAEQCB010000152.1, read on the forward strand.
TGCCGGTGGAATTGCCGCAGGGTGTCAGCTATGAAGGTATTGTCCAGGCCGACGAGCGCGAGCAAACTAGAGGTGGCACTCGCAGCGCCAGCTCGACTCGCGGTGTTTCACCGCCAGCCCCAGCTCCTCTCCCGCGACAAGCTCCTGACAGCCAACGATCGCGCCAGCAGCAGATTGCTGCTCGCTTGCAAGTAGTCAGCGCTTCCGGATTGGATGCTGGGGCGATCGCATCTCTGAATCAATACCTGCGATCTGTTAATCTCCCAGCGGCGGTTAGTGGCGAGACGGTATGGGATTTATCCGTACAAGACGGCCGTGTTGCGAAAGTGGCCATCGACACTCAAACCTCGACGCTGCAAGCAACAGACGCCCTTGAGAGTATCAAGGCAGCCTTGAACTCCTGGCAACCTCCCGCAGGATTCAAGGGCACGCTGAGGCTGAAATTGCGGATTAATGCCGATCGTTAAGGAATGACTATCTATGTCACGAAACATTAACTTTTAAGTCAAAAGTACCGAAATGGCGATCGTCACCGAGAGAACAATATAAAATCTTTATTAAGAGATCGCGTTTGAACAGAAAGTGATGCTAACAGAAGTTATACAGTTTGATGCCAACGCTGAAACAGTCTAATTTTTGTAACAGTATAATTTCTGAAACAACCCTAAGAGTAAAGATTTCTCGATCGAACCCCCCCAATCAGAGAAGGTATCACGCCCTATGGAAGTTAGCGAACTGCTCAACAATTACGAAAAAGGACAAAGAGACTTTGCTGGAGCCGATCTGAGCGGGGCAAACCTCAGCGGAGCAATCTTAATCGGAGTCAACCTTTCGCGCGCTAATCTTTCAGGAGCGAACCTCAGCAGAGCGTTTCTCACCAAAGCAACCCTCAAAGGCGCACTGATGCAAAGAACAAATCTGAGTTTTGCCAAAATGGGCGAAACCAAACTCTCAGGCGCAGATTTGACAAAAGCTAATTTGAGCGGAGCTTTTTTGGTCAAAGCAAAAATGCCCAGGGTAAAGTTAAGCGGCGCAACTTTAACCGGCGCCAACCTGCGGAGTGCTGTGTTGTGGAATGCCAATTTGTGCAGCGCCGACTTGCAATTAGTTAACTTGCTGGGCGCGAACCTCACCGGAGCTAATTTTAAATGGGCAAACCTTTACGGTGCCAAGCTCAACAGTGCAAAACTTTTTGGTGCTCAATTAACTGGAGTCAGCCTGCGGCGAGCGCAGTTGACAGGCGTGAATCTCTGTGGTGCAGATTTGAGCGGAGTCAACGTCAGCGAAGCTAAATTGATGGGAGCTAATTTGGAAGGCTCGAATTTGGCGGGAGCGAATTTCAGCGCGGCTCAGTTGCGGGGAGTGAAGTTGGCGGGAGCAAACTTAACCGGCGCTAAGTTTAGGGGAAGTTGTTTGAAAGGGGCAAATTTGAATTGGGCAAAGCTGTGTCAAGCAGATTTGATGGCGGCCGATTTGAGCGAGGCGACGTTAATAGGAGCTAATTTAGATAATGCTTTGTTGGCGGGAGCTATTTTGCCGGAATCTACTAGGCGCTACTTTTCCTTAGCTGGGGCGTGCAAAGTCAATTCTTGGGAAGTTACGGAAGTTAAGAATGGGTGATTGTTCAGTTGACAGTTGACAGTTGACAGTTGACAGTTGACAGATGAAGGCGACCTCTACCTCTAAGGAAGAGGATTGGGGTAATGAATTATCTTCTTTTATCTTTTAATTTATCCTGATCGGGGAGAGGCTTTAAACCATTTTTTTATGGTAATTTGTAATTTGTAATCGGTAATTTGTAATTTGTAATATCAAATCTGTTAACATCTGATCTAAAATCCTTATGAGTGTTAATTTTGGGGTGGTGCTGGTAACTGCTGAATCGGAGGCGGAGGCGGAAAATATCGCTAAATCTCTAGTTGAACACAGGCTGGCTGCTTGTGTAAGTTTGTCTCCGATTCGCTCTATTTATACTTGGCAAGGCGAGATTCATTCGGAATCGGAGTGGCAGTTGGTGATTAAAACAGATTTGGCTAAATTTGAGGCTTTAAAAATAAAAGTTCAGGAACTCCATTCCTATGAAGTTCCCGAAATTATTGCGATTCCCATTATTGCTGCCAGTGAGGCTTATCTCGATTGGATTGCACAATCTTTAGGTTCGTAGCGAGGACGAAGACTCCTAATTTATCCACGCATCAAGACGGACTGAAGTCCGCACTACAAACGAAAAAATAAAGGTTCGTAGTCAGGACTTTAGTCGTTGATTATCCACGCATCAAGACGGACTGAAGTCCGCACTACAAACGAAAAAACAAAGGTTCGTAGTGAGGACTTTAGTCCTGCATTATCCACGCAGCACAAAAACGGACTGAAGGGGAGCATCTCATTTTTGCAAAAAGCATTTTTTTTACAGTGCGAGCGTCCCCTTTTTTTACAGTGCGAGCGTCCCCTTTTTTTACAGTGCGAGCGTCCCCTTTTTTTACAGTGCGAGCGGGGACGCTCGCGTGCTATACAAAGCACGCGAGCGGGGACGCTCGCACTACAAATGCAAAACTGAAATGCTCCCGACTGAAGTCCTTACTACAAACGATCGCAAACCTACTAATTTTGACTGCTAGGGCCGATGACGCCGACTTTGTGGCGAAAACTTAGTTCGCCACCGAACCAGCCTGTAACGCCCAGCAAACTTGCAACGACGATCGACAAAACTAAACCTGTAAAGACGATCGGCTCAGCCGGATTTCCTTGTCGCAACACCAGGTTAATCAGGGAAAGTACCATAGCCGCCACATTCCCGCCCATGTGCAACCACCCGGCACTGCGATCGCGCACTCTTTTAATTCTTGCAAAATCTAAAAAGCCCGTGATTGCGGCCAAAATCCCCGCAGCAAAACCTGCACCAATTAGCCAAACCGAAGCTCTTGCCCAAAACGGATCGCTTGTCAGCCAATAACCGATATCCGTGCCCGCGGCCCCGACTAAAAAGGCTACCGGAAAAGTGACGATTACGGGGTGAAGGGGATGGCCTGCAACTGAAACTGTACTGGTAATGCCGGCATCGCGATACTCTCTGTCGTCACTTTCTAGAATCGGTGGAACATTCGGAAAGGGCGTACTATTTCTTTGATTTGTTTCCATGATTTCTACCGATAAATTTTGTACAAACCAGTTTTTATTGGATTGAACTTAATCCCAAATGCGATCGCCATTTTCGTCAACACGCGCCTGCCGGATTACATCAGAAATTTCCTCGGCGTCTTTGACGTGGTGCAAAGCTTTCTTTTCCCCGTCCGGTTCATCTACGATGAAATAAGTGGGAACTGTAACTGTATCTCCCGTGATGTCTGGCACGTGGTCAACTGCTAATTGCTGAGCTTTTTCTTCGATGCTTTGCGGTTCGTCGGAAATGCGATCGCCCGGATTGACAGTGCGGCGCATATCTTTGCCCGGTTTGTCGATACTCATAAAACCTCTCTGGTGTTTCTAATTTTTGCTGCTTCTAATTGCTACTATTGAACGAAAAATCTCCGGTTGCGAGCATCTCCCAAGGGGTGGAAGTTTCTGTTAGGGCGATCGCACCTCAGCTCTTTCTGTAGGTAGATCATTTTTTCAACTAGGGAAACGGCAATGCGGTGTCCTCATCCCCGCACCGGACACGGCAATGCCCTGTCCCTACTTATCAAGAAATTGCTATAAAATCGAAGAATTCGTGAATCCTTCCCTGTGAATTGCCCATGATGAAAAATTACGACTGGATTGTTGTCGGCGGCGGGATTACTGGTGCAGCGCTGAGTTACGAACTCGCAAAAAAAGGTTTTGCTGTGTTGCTTTTAGAACGAGATGCTACCATGCAAAATGCTACTCGTTTTAGTTACGGCGGCTTGGCTTATTGGTCGGGTACGACTGATTTAACTCGGCAATTGTGTGCAGAAGGTATCGAACGTCACCGCAATTTATCGGCGGAATTAGATAGCAATACGGAGTTTCGCGAGTTGGATTTGTTGCTGACAATTGATGCGGGAGTTGAGCCAGAAAAAGTCGCGGCTAATTACGCACACTTTGCGATTCCTCCCCAGCTTGTGAGCGTTACAGAAGCTGGCGAGTTGGAACCTTTGCTGAACAAAAGTGCGATCGCCGGAGCTCTAACTGTCCGTCACGGTCATATTTCGCCGACTGCCACAAATCAAGCTTATTGTCAAGGATTTTTGCGGTTGGGAGGAATTAGAGAAATTGCGGAAGTAACTGGTTTAATAGCAGAAGGAAATCGGATTTCGGGTGTCAAGACGGTAGGCGAAAGTTATGCCTGTAAAAATGCGGTAATTTGTGCTGGAGGTTGGAGTCGTAGTTTGCTAAAAACGGCGGGTATTTCTGTGGGAGTTTATTTTAGTCGTGCTGAGATTTTGGAGACGGCACCTGTGGATTTGAAACTCAGGACTTTGGTGATGCCCGCACTATTAAAACGTTTTGAATTGGAAGCACAATCTAGTAAAATTGAGGTAGATTTTCTTTGGGACGAACCGGGTAAGGAGTTGTTACCGCCGATTTTAGATTCGGGTGCAATTCAATTTAATGACGGGAGTTTGCGGATCGGCCAATTGTCTCGCACTTTGAGCGATTTGAACGCGAAAGTCGATCGCAAAACCAGCGAAACCGCAATTCGTGCAGGTATCGGCAAGGTTTTGCCAGATGCGGCAGATTTACCGGCAGCTTGGCACGATTGTATTGTGGCATTTAGCGCTGATAGGTTTCCCGTAGTGGGGGAAATTCGCGATCGCCCTGGATTGCACGTTTTTTCTGGTTTGAGCAATCCGTTGGCGATCGTACCTGCTTTGGCTGAGCGATTTGCTAATAGGGCGGCGGAAGAAAAAGATTGGGCGATCGAGATTTTATCTCCGGATAGATTTGCTGAAAAATGACCGCCATCAACCTGTTTGTAGTGAGGACTTTAGTCCTCATAAAAATCAGAGGACTAAAGTCCTCACTACAAACCAATTTAATTGTGGGTAATTGACCGGACATAATATGACTAATGACCAATAACTAAAAAAGGCAGCGCCACAATAAATGTAGTACCTTTACCGATCGCACTTTCCACACTTATTGTACCGCCATGCAGGTCAACTATGTGTTTGACAATGCAGAGTCCCAAACCCGAACCTTTAATCTTGCCTACATTCGCACCTCGTTCAAACTGCTGAAAGAGTTTTTCTTCATATCCCGCTGTCATCCCAATTCCCTCATCTCGAACGCAAAATATTATTTGCTGGTTTTCGCAGCTTAATTCTAAACTAATAGAACCGCCATTGGGAGAATATTTTATAGCGTTTGAAAGCAAATTAGTCAGCAATTGGTGCAGCAGTTTTGTGTCAAGATTGGCGTGGAGTGGCTCTGTTTGGGCGAGGAAAGTTACAAGGTGTTTGTCGGTGACGATCGGTTGCAGTTCTTCTAAAATAGATGTGCAGAACTCTGTCACATTTAGCTCATTTAAATTCAAGGAAAGTTTGCCTGCTTCTGCTTTGCTGAGCATTAAAATATCGTCCAGCAATTCACTCATATTGCTGACGGCTTTTTTAATGCGATTGACATTTTTATTTGTTGTTCCTGGCGATATTTTCAAATCACTATCTTCCAGCATTTCAGCCGAGAGCTGTATGGTAGTCAAAGGAGTGTTTAAATCGTGGTATGCCATTGAAACAAATCGCGTTCTATTTTCGCTTTTCGCTGCTGCTAGTGCCATGAGTTTTTGCATTTCAACGGCTTCTTGATGTTTGCTCAGCGCTATCTTGATGGTAGCGTGCATTTCTCTTTCTTTAAACGGTTTGAGGAGGTAGCCATAAGAACCAGTATTTTCTGCTCGCTGCAAAGTTTCGTCGTCGGCATAAGCAGTTGTATAGATAATGGGGATATCTAATTGTTGATGAATTATTGCTGCTGTTGCTATGCCGTCAATCTCGCCTTTGATTACTATATCCATTAAAATTAAATCTGGTTTGAGTTCGCCTGCGCGATGGATGGCATCGGCTCCTGAAGAAACAACATCGGCGATTTTATATCCAAATTTTTCTAATCTTTGAGATAAGTTCTTAGCGATCAATAGCTCGTCTTCTACAATTAAAATATTAATATTATTAATTTTTTGCTCTGGAAAATTCATGATTTTAGAACCTTTGCGAGTAAATTAACTCGTTAAATACTAAGTGAAAGGCTGTGCCGATTTCTCTTGACATTTCGATGGTTCCTTCTAACTGCTCGGTTAAAGTACAGACAACTTGAAAGCCCATCGAGTTAGTTTTCCTAAAATCTATGTTTTCAGGAAAGCCAATCCCGTTGTCCTTAACGAAGAGGTGGATTTCCCGATCGCCAGTCTGATAGCATTGTACACTAACTGTACCGCTCGTATCGTGAGGAAAAGCGTGTTTCAGGGTATTTGAAACCAATTCATTAGCAATTAAGCCGCAGGGAGTAGCAGTCTCAATATTTAGGGAGATTTGTTCAGCTAATACCTGCAACTGAATGCGGTTGTCACTTATATTGTAAGACTGAAACAAGTTACTGACCAAATCTTCTAGATATTCGCCAAAATTAATTTTTGCCAGGTTAGTCGATCGGTACAGTTTCTCGTGAATCAGAGCCATAGAGTACAGGCGGTTCTGACTTTCTTCAAACATTTTGGCTATTTGGGGGTCGGCAACCGTGTTAGATTGCAATTCTAACAGGCTGGCAACTACGCAGAGGTTGTTTTTAACGCGGTGGTGAATCTCTTTGAGCAAAATCTCTTTCTCTTTGAGGGAGTTTTTCAAATTTGCCTCCGCTTGGAAGCGATCGCTCAGTTCAGCTTGCAGTTGCTGGTAAAGTAGAGATTGCTGAATGGCGATCGCCAATTGATTCACCAACTGCTGAAATAAATTCATTTCCCATTCTTGCCACTCCCGGGGCCCATCGCACTGGTGCGCGATTAGCAATCCCCAAAGTTGGCTGTGCTGAATAATTGGGACTGCTAACTTAGCCCTAACTTCAATTTGTTGCAGAAATTCCATCATACAAGGTGTAATGGAGGGGTCATCTAGCTCGGAAATTGCACAAATTCGTCCTTGCAAATAAAGCTGATAACATTCGGTAGGAAAAACCTCTCGGCCAAAAAATCTATCTATCAGCCGACTGCATCCTTCTACCACCGCTTCAGCAATGACTCGACCGCCAATTTCGGGTAAAATTTGATATACCAAAACTCGATCGACTAACAAGACTTGCTGGAGTTCGGCAACCGTGGTGTTAAGAATTTCCTCTAATTGCAAAGATTGGCGGACGCGACGGGCGATCGCCTCCACCAGCCGTTCTTGCTCAAACTGCTGCCGCAAAGCTATTTCAGCGCATTTAGAATTGCTGATATCGGCGGCGTAACCAATAATTTCGATCGGAATGCCCCTGCTGTCAACCAATAGTTTCAGTTCTGTCCGCAGCCAGCGATACATTCCATTTTTATGCAAAAAGCGGTACTCGTAAATGCAATTTTTACCCTCAGACAAAGCACAAAAATTTACTATAAATTGTGGCAGATCTTCAGCGTGAATCCTGCCCGACCAAAAGTTAGAATCTGCTAACACTTCTTGCGGCTCGTAGCCAACGATTGTCTGAACGTTGTCGCTGATGTAAGTAATACAAAATTTCCCCGCCGCAGCGGCAGTAAAAATTACCGCAGGATTAGAAGCAAGTAAAAATTGCAGGCGTTCTTTTAACTGCTGCAATTCCATTTCTGCTCGCTTGCGGTAACTGATATCTTCGATCGCCGCCATGCTGTAGAGAGGAAGGCCCTCGCCATCCCGAATCAGCGTCACCGTCATGTTTGCCCACATCAGCTCGCCATTTTTCTTAATCAGGCGTTTTTCCATTTGAAAGCGAGGAATATTGCCCTCGACCAACTGCTTGACTTGCTCGACATCTGCTGGTAAATCTTCCTGGTGGGTGACATCAGCGAAACTCATTACCGCCCAATCCTTATCGCTGTAGCCCAACATCTGGCGGTAAGCTTCATTCACCTCGATCGTGCGGTAATCGTGCACGCTTGCCAAACCGATCGCAATTGGAGCATCGTCAAACAAATTGCGAAACTTTTCCTCACTCTTTTGCAGTGCAGCTTCTGCCTGTTTGCGAGCAGTAATGTCTCGCGCTACCCACATCACCCGATCGACTCCCAGCGGCGAAATACTGCCATCAAACCAGATTAACTTGCCCTCAATTTCCATGCTGTATTCAACTCTGTGGGTTTGTCCAGATGCCAAGGTTTGGCGAATGTGGCCGAGGGCAAAATTAGCTTCGGCTTCTGGGAAGATTTCGGCGAGGGTTTTGCCTAGCACTTCATTAGCCCGTTTGTACAGCAATTGGGGAGGCGTGGGGGCGACTTTGAGGTAGCGGCCGCTGGCGTCGAAAACTAGCACGATATCCGTCATGCCATTAAACAGCGCCAGCAGTTCAGCTTCCGAGTTTTGCAGTTTTTCTGCGGTCAATTTGCGATCGGTAATGTCGGTGTCAGTCCCGATCAGTCGGTAGGTTTTGCCGTCGGGCGATCGAACCGCAGTCCCGCGGGCAAACATCCAGCAGTTGCTACCGTCTTTGCGGAGCATCCGGTGTTCGACTTCAAAAATTTCTGTCACACCCTCTAGATAAGCAGAGACTGCTCCCCCGACGGCAACTCGATCGTCCGGGTGAACCAGAGATCCCCAATGTTCCATGCAGTTGGGAATCTCTGCGTCTTGATAGCCCAACAAAGCTTTTAAAGACGGATCGACGTAGATTTCGTCGGTTTCCAAATTCCAGTCCCAAACCCCCACTTTGCCCGCCGATACTGCCAGTTCGTAAAATTTAGTGCGCTGCTGGACTCGCAGTTCTAACTCTGCATTGAGTTGCTGCAAAGCGATTTCTGCTTGTTTGCGATCGGTGACATCCCGACCGGCAGCTTGATACTCCACAATTTCTCCGTTTGCATCGAAGATAGCCCGATCGATCCACTGCTGCCAACGAATTTCCCCGCTCGGCAAAATTACTCGGTGTTCGCAAGTAAACACAGGCTTTTCCGCAGACAGAGAAGCATATTGTTCTTGAAAAATTTCTCGGTCTACTTCTGGGATCAGTGGCATAAAACTGTTACCGAGCAAGTCTTCTGGTTGCACGCCGAAATAGCGACAGTAAGCTTGATTGACAAATGTGAATTTGCCGTCGGGGAGGTAGCGGCAAATCAGTTCGCTTTGGTCTTGCACAATCGCCCGGTAGCGCGCCTCGCTCTCCCGCAGGGCATTTTCGGCGTTTTGGCGATCGCTGACTTGTTTTTCGATTTCTGACTTACTTTCTAAGAGTTCACACTGTTTTTGCTGAAGTTTGACAACTTCTTGCTGCAACATTTTAACGAGGCTGTAAATTTCTGGGTGAATCCTTTCTGCGGTGACTAAACCTACTGGCTGACCCCGTTCATCTACAATTGGCAAACAATCGATCGAGTATTGACAAAATAGCTTAAATGCGGTAAAAATATCTGTAAATTCTGATTCTTTTAAGACAACTAAATTCCGCGTCATGGCGACGGAAACTTTCATTTCTTGCCATCCGTATGTGGTGGCTAAGTTCAGCAGATCTGCCAACCTTAGCAATCCGACTAGCTGATTTTCCTCGACCACTAAGATGCAACTAATTGATGCTGTTACCGTTTCGTTTGAGTGTGCAGGTGAATTCGGTAGCGGACAAGCGTCCATCGCCAGACGGATTAGGGCGATCGCATCTGGGAGGGAAGTTGAGGGCGAAACTGTCACAGGATGGCGATCGACAAATTCTAAGGGCGATCGTAAATTTACCGACAAATTAGCAAGTTCCATAAATCTTGGTCAAAAAGTATTCCTAATTAACTTTAGCAACACTTTTAGTCATCAGCTTGACGACTAATCACTGATGACTGATGACTGATGACTAATGACTGATGACTGCTGACTGCTGACTGCTGACTCCTGTTCGCGAGTTATATGAGTTGGGAGTATCTCAGTTTTCATTTATAGTGCTGTCCCCGCTCGCGTATTCTACAATACGCGAGCTCTTGCGTGCTCGCACTATAATAAAAAAATCCTTTTTACAAACATGAGATGCTGCCTATGAGTTCGCACTATGTCAACTGTCAACTGTCAACTGTCAACTGTCAACTGTCAACTGTCAACTGTCAACTGTCAACTGTCAACTGTCAACTGTCAACTGTCAACTGTCAACTAGCAAATATTTGTCTTTCAATAAGTCATAAGTAGTTTCACTGACTTGAATCCGCCAAGGCAAACCATGAGATTCCATGCGGGAAGCGATATTTACCGTATCGCCCCACAAATCGTAAATAAACTTTTTGATGCCAATCACTCCGGCAACAACCGGGCCGCTGTGGATGCCGATGCGGATGCTAAAATATTTCTTATTCAGACCATTAAACCGAGCTATCTCTTTTTGCATATCTAGAGCCATTTGGGCGATCGCCTCTGCATGGTCTGCCCGAGGGTAGGGCAGCCCTCCTACCGCCATGTATGCGTCGCCGATGGTCTTGATTTTCTCTAGGCCGTGCTGCTCGCACAACATATCGAATCCTGAGAAAATCTTATTCAGGAGCTCCACGAGGTCGATCGGATTCATCACAGAAGACAAAGCTGTAAACCCCACAATATCAGCAAACAAAACAGTCACTTCGGGAAAATATTCAGCAATAGTCGTTTCGTTTTGTTTGAGTCGTTCTGCTATTGCCACGGGCAAGATATTTAACAACAGATTTTCCGATTTTTCTTGTTCTTCCCGCAGGGCATCTTCTGCTTGCTTGCGTTCCGTAATATCGTGGTAACTCCAGACTCTACCGATAATTTTATCTCCCAGCCGCTGCGGTTCCGAATGGCGTTCAAAAAATCTGCCGTCTTCAAATTCCAACAAGTCAAAACTTTCGGCTTCTGGCTGGTCGTAAAGCGATTCTATTCTCTCTTGGAATGCTTGCGGGTCTTTGAGTTGGTTCTGCACAAAGGCGATCGTTGTTGCGTCGTCTCGCAGCGCCATCACGTCGCTAGGTACCCCCCACATTTCCACAAATTCTCGATTGAAAGTAACTATTTTTCCGCTCCTATCAATAGCTAAAATACCGTCAGCAGTAGAATCAAAAGTTGCTTGCAGCAAGGAAGCAGATTTTGCTAGAGCATCTTCCGCCATCTTGCGAGCAGTAATGTCTCGCAAAATAGCGCGAATCGCTACTAAAGAACCTTCCAAAAACTTACAGTTTATGCTACCTTCCAGCAAAATTTGTTCGTGATTCTTAGTAATAAATATTATTTGAATAGAGTGGGGATAAAAAGTATTTTCATTGACAGCTTTTTTAGTAATAACTTGACATAATATCTCCATCGACTCTGGGGAACTGTTGGGATGAATGATATCAAAAACAGTCATTTGAGCAATTTCGGCTTCGCTGTAGCCCAGAGTTTCCCGCCAAGCCCGATTTACATACAAAAAATGACCGTCAGCTCCAATACTTTGAATTAAGTCAGTAGCATTTTCAAATAAGTCTCGTAATTGTTCTTCGCTTTCCCGCAAAGCTATTTCCGCTTGCTTGCGCTTAATAAATTGACCGAGTTGGCTGCCGATTGTTGCCATTGTCTGGAGCAATTCTTCATCCAAATACTGCACTTCGCGGCTAAAAAAAGTCATCACCCCCAACACAGAGCTTTCAGAATTTTCCTGCTCGTAGTCCCCCAAAATTGGGAAGCCAAAAGCTCCGTGCAGTCGTTCTTCTACGCCAATTTCTCTGCTAATAAAAATTTCGCTTTCTGTTACATCCGCAATCCACTGAGACGAACCGCTGCCCCAAATGAGACCCGACAATCCTTCCCCGAATCCACAGATCATTTGTTCGGCAGATTCGGCAAATTTGGGGATGGAAACTGAGCCTTTTGTCCAACAGGCGACGCACCGCAGCAAATTGGGGTCGGAAATCGCAGTTATTCTCTTACTTCCTAACAGCAGTTTTTCCCCAGCTTCCGGCGGCATCCAAAGTTCGGCAGTATCCCACCCCAAACTGTCGCAAATTGCGGGGAGAATTGCTTCTAGAGCTTTTTTGATTGTTTCGGATGTAGAGAGGATGTGAGTGGTGACGTACTGAGCTACTTTTCGCTTGCGGGCTCGCTGTCTGTATGTCATGTCGCGGCCGATGTACACAAAATCTTGGAGGGCCGTAGAAGTTGCAGAAAAACTTTTCATGTCACTTGGAATCGGCGTACAGGAAAAGGAAACTGTCAGCTTTTCTCCTGTTTTTGCGGTGCAAATTACTTCAGTATTAGTTTGAGATTGTTGAGGCGACTCTTGGCTGACTGCTTGCAAAGATGCGCCCTCAGCAGTAAGGGTGTCTATTTGCTGACCTACTAATTCCGATTCGCTATAACCGAACAAATCTTGAGCCGCTTGATTGACTTTTTTGATTTTTCCCGAGGCCGTTGTCACCAACAAAACTTCGGCCATGGAAGTAATAATTTTTTCAACATAATTATTAGTAGCGGCTAAGGTACTCAATAAAATATTCATTTCATTGGTAGCTTGGACTAGAGTTTGTTCCAAACCCATCCTGTCGGTTACGTCTTCAAAAAATACAATTAATCTCTGCTCGCTATCGTCATTGCTGAACTCGACGATATACATATCAAAATAAAGCCGCGAGCCATTTTCTAATACTCGCGTCATCGCTTTTAATTCAAAATTTGGCAACCGCCCTTCAAAAATATCGATTAAAATTTCTTCAGTTCCCAGGAATTCGGGAAAGGGAATGCGGACATCGTTTCCGGTAACTACTTCCTCGGGACAGTCGGCAAACCGCTGCACGTTGAGAGATGTCTCTGCGATAAGAAAGTCTTGATCCAGTGCTAGGTACTCCAAGTGGTGGGGAACCAACAATTTATTTAACAGGGTTGTCATGTTGGATTTTGTAGTGGTGAACGTGCCCTCAGTTCGTGATAGTCATTAGTCATTAGTCATTAGTCATTGGTCATTGGTCATTGGTCATTAGTCATTGCTCGATTTGATGAATCTGGCACCTTGAAGTTTTGTCTAAAGTTTTGGAATAGACCAGCCAAGGTCGCTTACGTGGCACGGTACCCATTTTTGGGCGGGTCATTCCCAAATCGGAAAATCGAAAAATGGAAAATGGAAAATCGTATTATAACGGTTCTCAAGCGTGGTGAGGTATGCCCTATGCCTATGCCCTATGCCCTATGCCCTATGCCCAATTCCCAAATCGTATTACCTCTGTTTTGCAAATGGAATTGTGACTACAAAGGTAGTGCCTAACCCTGTGTCGCTGGAAAATTCGATTTGACCTCCGTGCAGGTCTACACACTGTTTAACTATGGATAAACCCAGTCCTGTACCAGGTATTTTTCCGACATTTTGGGCCCGGTAATAAGATTCAAACAGTTGTTCTTGGTCTTCTATAGGAATGCCAATGCCCGCATCTTTTATTTTAAATATAGCTTCTGCACTATGATAATTTAATTGAAAATCAATATAGCTGTCGATCGGCGAATATTTTACAGCATTTGACAGCAAGTTTGTCAAGATGTGCCGCAGCAATTTGGCATCCAGTGCGGGCGAGTATTCTGTTGCCTCCGACTCCGGAGCGGTTTTTTTCCCAGGCGCAATAGATTTTCTGCAAACAAAATTAATTTTATGATTTTGTCCGTAGCTAATTTTTATTGATTCTACTAACTCGCTACAAAATTTTCGCAAGTCAAGTGGTGCGGGATTGAATTGGAGTTTTCCAGCTTCGGCGCTGCTGAGCAACCGCACGTCATCTAATAGCTGAGCCATGTGTTTAGATGCTGATTTAACGTGTTCGAGGTATTCTTGTTTTTCCGCTTGGGTAATTTCGTCCCCATATTCTTTGAGAATTTGAGTAGCAAATAATACTGTATTTAAAGGATTGCCGAATTCGTGAGCCAGCATCGAGAAAAAACGAGATTTAAGCTGTCTGAGTTCTTGCTCTTTTACCAGAGAGCGACGAATTTCCATGTCTTCTTGCTTGCGTTCTGTGATGTCTCTGCCGATATATATGAAATCATAAAGTCCGTCTAATTCTGTCTGAATTGCCGAGCAGGAAAATTCTACCCAAATTTCTTCTCCCGATTTAGTAGTGCAGACTACTTCCAATTCTCTGAGCAGCTCTTTTTGAGACAAAATATAGCGGTGGCGACCTTGGTAAAGCAATGTTTCTTCGACTACTATGATGGAGAGAGGCTGGTCGATTAATTCTGCTTCGCTGTACCCAAATAACCATTGTGCCGATTGATTGACTGTTTTGATAATTCCTAATGTTGTTGTCACCAACAAAGCATCGCCCATGGAGCGAATCACTTTATCTATATAATCTTTTGAAGCGGCTAAGGCGCTCAGCAAAAGATTAGCTTCATTCGCTCTCTGAATCAAGGATTGCTTCATCACCATTTTTTCGGTGGCATCTTCAATCAAAATTAGCAAATTACTTGCCATATCTTGTTCGTTTTCATGTTCTATCGCCAACATATCGAAGTATAAAGGGCGGTTGTTGTCGGCAAACCGAGCGATACCTTTGAGTTCAAAACTCGGCCGCCTTCCCATCACGATCGACATGAGGATATTTTCAATTCCAATCAGTTCGGGAAAACAGATGCGAGCATCTGTACCGGGGAGCGCGTCACCCGGAGTATCGGCATAATTCTGCACTTCGGCAGAGGTTTCCTGAATGATGAAATTGTGATTTACTATTAGATACTCTGTTTGTCGCGGACCCAGGAGCTTTCTAAAAAGGGGGTTCATACTGTTCGATAATTATTGGTGGACATATCCAGACACTCGTTCTTTTTTGAGTATGTTTTCAGGCATAGCTGTAACCATCTTTCCTGTGAACTGTTGTGCAATATTCCGGGTGTATCTCACTTGGGAAGAGGGCGAAGCATGACCGCATATAAGTTATTAGTTATAATCCCATATTGACTACGGTCATGCTTCGCCCCTACGGATATATTTGCTTGCATTGAGATGCACCCAATATTCCGGGAGCATCTCAGTTTTGCATTTACAGTGCTGTCCCCGCTCGCGTGCTTGTACAAGCACGCGAGCGGGGACAGCACTACCATAAAAAATGCTTCTTGCAAAACTGAGATGCTCCCAATGTTTTCTACTACTCGCTTGAGGAGCAGTGTGAACGGATAGCGCCGAAACACCGAAGCCTTGCCCGAATCTAAAAGTTTTCTGGCGTGACTGGGATGAACCGGATTCATCGGTTTTTTGTTGGCATCAATGAGAAAAACGTAGTTTGACATCTTCTGTCAGCCTTATTTCTAAGTAATGTTTGCCTCGGAAATGTTGAAAGAGCTTGTTGGGAGTGCAACACGCGGATCTGTATGTAATTAATCCGTTCCTTAATAGCAATCGACAGAGCTACAAACTGGCGTTCATCTGTAGGTGTCATGACTCAAACAACGTAGGTCTTATCCTGTTCCTGCACGTTCGCAGCATCTACCCAATGCAGGCTCTGTTTGGGTAGATGTGGGTATACATCTACGAACGGTTCATACTTGTTCTACCATTGTGTAAGCTAGTTTGTGAAAAATTTCGTCAACGTCTTTGCCGGTTTTAGCCGATGTGGTATAAACTGCTATTACTTTGTCTTGACCGATTGAGTGGGAGATTTCCACTAGCAGTGCCAATTTTTCTTCGTCAATCAAGTCTACTTTGTTCAAAGCGACGATTATTGATCCTTTGGGATTGACTGAAGAAAACAGCTTAACGTGTTCGGAGATTCGCTCAACTGTTTCGGAGCGGCTGACATCGGCAACGATTAAAACGCCGCTAGCTCCTTGTAAGTAAGTCGGTGCGATTCCTTTGAATTTTGTATGTCCTTCTAAGTCCCAAATCAGCAACTGTGCGGTGACACTTTCCGGGTGTTTGGTGTTTTCTAATGCGATACTTTTGCGGGAAATTTTTACTCCGACGGTGGAGAGGTACTCGTCGCTGAATTGCCGATCGACAAAACGGCGGATCAGACTGGTTTTACCGACGCCAAAGTCGCCGATCATGCACATTTTTTTAGATATAGTAACTGACATAATTATTTGCTGTTTACGATCTTAGTTATTGGTTCAAATAGCACGCATCTGCTTAAAAGTAGCGGTTGATTGGGTTCCACGCCGGGGGGAGGATTTTGACTGCCAACCGCAAGGAGGCGCTTCGGATTGGCACCTTGCCGCAGCAAAGCATCTCGCACTGCTGTGGCACGCTGGAGCGACAACCGTTGATTGATGACAAGTTCCCCAGTGCGATCGCTGTGTCCAATTATCTTAATCTGTTTTTGAGGATATTGATCCATGAAACTTTTAACACTGGCGATAATTTCTTCTGATGCTGAGTCTAATGTTGTCGTTCCTTGGTCGAAGTAGATGCGGGTGGCAATTTTAAGCGGATCTAGTTTCACAGTGCTAACGACTGACTCAACGCCGGGAATTTGCTTCAGGGACTGAGCAATTTTCTGTGAATCGACAGCCTCCATGACTGTCCCCTCTACTGTAACTTTGCGATCGCCATACCGACTAGAAATAGAAACACCCGACAAGCGGTTCAAAACAGCGGTGATCCGCTGCACCTCACCCGCCGTCAACACGGGATCTGGAGGTACATCTACAGCGACAATTTGATTGTCTAATTTCAGATTTGGTGCAGTTGAGGCGGCTATTTTGGCGGCTTTTTCCCGCAATTCTGGATTTGGCAAATTTCCGGTTAACTTGAGAGTGTTGCCCTCCACGTCGGCGTTTAAGCGGTAAACCGCTAATTCTGGGGTCGAGGCTAAAGCTAAAGCGGCATTTGTTGCCAGGGGGCGGTCAATGCTCCGGCGGTGCTGATAAATTACCCAAGGTGTTGAGATTAAGGTTAGCGCTGCGATCGTCACCCCGATCAGCACGAAGGGGGGTTTTTTTGATTTTTCCCTTTCCACCGGGTCGAATAAACTTTGGATGAACGGGTGCACAGAGTCCGGTATAGTACCGGGATCGCCGTTAAACTCGTGAATTAATTTAGCGTAATTAAGGATCAGATTAGTAAGTGTTTGCCGGAGTTTGTTAATGAACGACTGTGGCGGTTCTCCTTTAATCACGACTGCCATGTAGCAGTATCCCGCTACTTCTAACATAATTTTTGAGTCGCCGTATTCAATTAGATTGAGTTCAGAAATTTCTCCGGGCTGAACGATGCATTCGTTCACAAAGCTGCGAATAGCTGTGAGCATTCCTGCTACCATTTCCGCTTCTAACTGGTAATTGCCTGCGGGGTGTTGAACTTCGGAAATTACCAAGCCAGATGCCTTGTGAATTAACAATGCTGCTTGGACGGTAAAAGGTATTGATTCTCTGAGGATTAATTCAGCTTCGGAGACTCCTTGTACTTGGGAGCGAATTTTGCGCCCAACTCCTTCCATGCTTAAGCTATTTGAGACTTTTTCGTTGATAGTTTTAATAGCTTCTGCCATGTATTTAGAGATCGTACTGCCAATGACGGGATAGAGAGCATCCACCATAGAGTCGCGTTCGAGGGCGATTTGGGCTGTAATGGCTTTGCCCATTTCCGGGGCGAGGGCTTGGGCGATCGACTCTTGATCGAGGCGAATTTGCTCTTTTATCGCCAAACCCATTTCTGGGGCGATCGCCCGAGCAATATCCGCTGGCGAATTTTCTATTTGTTGAGCAAGTGCGTCGGGCAGCAACTCACCTATCGCCGAACTCATTGCTTGCCTGTTTTCCACAGTTTTAGCCCTAATCACTTCATCAATAATTGGGACTATCGCATTAACAACTTCTTCTCTGGAATCGGCAATTTTGCGGCTGAGAATTTCTGCGATCCAAGGCAGCATTAGGGCGATCAGCTCTTGTGGATCGTAGATTTGGTGTTCCAGTTTTTCTAATTTAGAGTCGATGCTTGCTAGCAGATTGCACACCCCCGGCAAATCAGTTTCTGCTAGGAGATTTTTGAGTTGCTCGATATCTGACATTTGCGAGCCAAAAATCAGATTTTGCAGCCTTCCCATCGCGCTGTCGGCTTCATTGAATTCTTGTTTAATATCGCCTATGATTTCCGATCGCTGCGATAGTGGTATCGGCTGTTCTTGCGACTCTCGGTTCGGTTCAATTGATGCCACACTTGCATCTGCATATATTTTTTGTGATGGCTGCGAAAGTCCGGACACTGAGGAATTCGGATCGGTTGCTGCGGGTGGCGCCAGAGTTTGGGGAATGGGCGAATTCTCTACAGCGGTGTCAGCAGAATCCTGGGATTTTTCGCCCTGTACGTACTGGGGAGAATCGGAAATTGTTAAGTCAGGGAATGCTTGTAGCGAGGGTGATTCTCTCTCCAAATCCGAAACATCTGCGGAAACATCTATAGTTTTAGCTGAGGAATAGTTTCTTTCCAGTTCAGAAGTGTTGAGTTTGTGAGTAGCGAACAGCAAATTGTGGGACTCGTCTGCAACAGCCGGGGAAGCAGTAGAATCGGGTTGGCAAGAGCCAGTTTCTGGCACGGCTGCAATTTCCTCTGGCTGTGCGGAGGAAATACCTAACAAATCCATCAACCCGCCGAGTGCTCCAGCTTGACTATTTTTGCCGCTGCTGTCAGCTTCGGGTTCGGAATTGTGCTGCGCTGCAATTTCCTGTGGCTGTGCGGAGGAAATACTTAACAAATCCATCAACCCGCCGAGGGTTCCAGCTTGACTGTTTTTGCCGCTGCTGCTAGCAGCTTCGGGTTCGGGATTTTGCTGCGCTGCAATTTCCTCTGGCTGTGCGGAGGAAATACTTAACAAATCGATCGACCCGCCGAGGGCCCCAGCTTGACCGTTTTTGCCGCTGCTGTCAGCTTCGGACTCGGGATTTTGCTGCTTTGAACCAGCAATAATTTTGAGATCGAATAACAGAGTCAACAAGGGGTCTAGCTGGGTTGCTGCCGAGGCAGCAGACTCGTCAGGTTTAGAAACAAAACCCTCTAGCTGATTTTCAACTTCTGGATTTTCTTTCGGTAAAGCCATGCGTTATTATCCGTGATGGTGGCGCTCCGGCAACAAAAATTCGTTATTTGACTTATTATCAGCAACGCCTTTAAGTTCGGGCACAAATTCTGTTCCTTTGAGTCTCATTCCTAGTTCAAACAGAATTTCTGCCATGTCATCTCTGGAAACTTTAACATCTCTGAGCATGGAAAAGCGTCGGTCTAGTTCTTCAAAAACCTGTGTTTTCAAAGTGCGGGTTTCTTCGGAGAGTCGCTCTCTGGTTTGAGAGAGTTCGTCGCGAATGGAACTGGTTTGATTGTCGATCGCCTCGTCGAGGGCTTCGATGGTGCTGGAGCATTTGCGGTTAACGCGATCGATTTGCTGTCGGAGGTCAGCACTTTCTTCTTGCGTATTTAAGGTGAGCGATTTAACTTTCTTTTCTAACGAATCAACTGCCGCCCTCATTTCTGTGGACAGAACTGTTTTCACTTGTTCGATGCGAGCGTGCATATCTTGCTGCATCATCGACAAGTCGGAATCTATTTTGTCGAAACGATTGTCGTATTCTCTAAGCTGCGCCCCGAAAATTATATCGCGAATCTGGTCAATATTTCCCAGGCGTTCGCGCATTTCTTCTTTAGTTATTTCGGCCATGATATTACCTCGAATCTCCGAAAATTGTGAGTTTAAGAACTGTACTATATTTTTTGTTAAACTGCTAGTCGAACGGTTTGAGCAGGGTCAAAAGACGTGCTGCTGACTTTTACTGCGATCGTTGACAGTTGTCAGATACAGGGGCTTTTTGACTGGGGACAGCTCGACTTTTAGATACTCCCTCCCCGAAAGTCGGGGATGAGATTCTTGAGAAGTTTAACTGTAAATCTCCTGAAATTCAGGTTCTTGGAGGCAATCATCAGAGCCACAACGAGGCTCCCCAAAATAGCGGTTTGCTATTCTTGCCTTGCCGCAAGCTCAGAGGAGCGCAGACATTCCTCCAGACAGCAAGGTAGGTTGTAAGCTGCTACACAAAACTTAGCTAAACTTTCTCAAGTCTCACTATTCAATCAAGATTGCTCTTGAAGGGTCTGCTTCCTGCTTCACCCAAGGGAGTCGGCT
>NZ_JAEQCB010000153.1:0-23325 GCF_020738785.1 Microcoleus sp. PH2017_05_CCC_O_A
ACGACTCTAAACGGACACAGAGAGAAGGTAAGACCACTTGTGGCACATCTCCGTGAAGTGTCAAGAATCCCCGCGCGTTCACGCCGGGGAGTATGTCAACTGTTAAAGATTTTGCCATAGTAAGCCGTCAAATTTATGGAAGATTGGTCTAAAGATTTTTTTGAAGTCATGGAAAATGCTGTTTCTGAAGTAGAGCATTTTTTCACCGACATCGGCGAAGAGTTTGTCGAAATGCTGGACGTTTTGGCAAAAATTTCGGAAGAGTTTACAGAACAAGTACAAAATAACCTGATTGTTGAAGTTGATGGTTATTTAAATGAATTTGATGGTTATTTAAATGAATTTCTCGAACCAATAATCGAAATTTGCCGGGACTTTGAGCCTGATTTTGATGAGATAGATTCGTCGTTTGTGACTTATGTAGACCCTTCGCCAACGCAGCATCCGGTTTGTCGCGGTTGTATGAACTATCACGGTCAAGTTTACGGCGGAAATTTGTTGGTTTGTGCGATGCACCCTACTGGTGTGGAATCGGATAGTTGTCCTGATTGGGAAACTGACGGCGATGTTAATTTTTAAGAGTTTTTGAGGGTTTAATCGCTTATGCTAACGTCAATTCAGTCTCCGTCCAAGATTTCTCTGGAAGAGTTTTTGGTGCTTCCAGAAACGAAGCCGGCTAGCGAGTATGTTGATGGTCAAATTTATCAAAAAGCTATGCCACAAGGAAAACACAGCACACTGCAAACCCGTTTTGGGAATAGAATTAATCAGGTGGGAGAACCGCAAAAGTTAGCTTTTGCTTTTCCTGAACTGCGCTGCACTTTTGATGGACGTTCTATTGTTCCAGATATAGCAGTATTCGAGTGGTCTCGGATTCCTCTGAATGCTAATGGAAAAATTGAAAATATCTTTCAAATTGCACCGGATTGGATAATTGAGATTTTATCGCCGGATCAAAGTTCCAGTCGCGTAATTAACAAAATTTTGTTTTGTCTCAAAAATCAGACTAAACTGGGGTGGCTGATTGACCCGGAAGAACAATTAGTAATTGTTTTTCAACCGCAGCAGGAACCTGAAATTAAAGAGAATGAAGATGTTTTACCTGTACTCCATGTGCTGTCGGATTTGCAACTGTCCGCGGCAAATTTGTTCGATCTGTTAAGTTTTAATTAGAAATGAGTTACAGTTGAATCAGGATAAAGTTGCATCTAACGGCATTTAAAGGTGAATCACTTAACAGCCAATAATTCGGAATTTGGGTTCCCGAGGATGCCGCCATCGCTGCAATTGCGACAGTATCAGCAACAGGCGGTGGATAATTGGTTTGCAAATCAGGGACGCGGTACGCTGAAGATGGCGACGGGTAGCGGCAAGACGATTACTGCACTGGCGATCGCCACTGAATTATACAATAAAATTAACCTTCAAGTCCTGCTCGTAATTTGCCCGTACTGCCATCTGGTGAATCAGTGGGCGCGCGAATCGGAGAAATTTGGTTTAAAACCTATTTTAGCTTTTGATAGCGCCCGCAGTTGGCAAAAAAAGCTGGCTGCTGGTTTGTATGAAGTGCGATCCTCTTCGAGGGCTTCGCTAACGGGCGATCGCGCATTTCTCACAATTATCACAACTAACGCTACATTAATGTTGGATAGTTTGCGATCGCAAATCCAGTATTTCCCCGAAAAAGCCCTAATTATTGGAGACGAAGTACACAACCTAGGCGCGCCTCGTTTAGGAGAAAGTTTACCGCGCAACATTGGGCTCCGCCTCGCCCTTTCTGCCACCCCAGAAAGACACTTCGACGAACAGGGAACTGAAGCTATCTTAGATTATTTCGGCCCTGTTTTGCAGCCCGAACTCACCTTAGCCGACGCCATCCGCCAAAAAGCATTAGTACATTATTTATACTATCCGATTTTAGTCGAATTGACCGAATCCGAAACCCGCAAATATTCCTACTTAACTAAAAAAATTGGTTGGGCGCTGTCGGGGGAGGAAAAAGTAGAAGAAAACGATGCTTTAACAACCTTATTAATGCAGCGGGCTAGGTTGATTGGGGCGGCGGCTAATAAATTAACAGCGTTGCGAGAACTAATGATGCACCGTCTCGACACATCGCATACATTATTTTACTGCGGCGACGGTGCGATCGAAGCAGGTGCGCGCCGCAGCAATCACCGCCAACTCACAGAAACCACAAAATTATTGGGTTCAGAATTAGGCTATCGAGTTAACACTTATACCGCGGCGACTCCCTTAGCAGAAAGAGAAAGATTGCGCCAACAATTTGAGAGTGGAGAATTGCAAGGTTTAGTCGCGATTCGCTGTTTAGATGAAGGCGTTGATATTCCAGCAATTCGCCATGCTGTAATTTTAGCAAGTAGCAGCAATCCGCGCCAGTTTGTTCAGCGCCGAGGACGAATCTTGCGGCCGCATCCGGGGAAAGAAAGGGCAACTTTATTTGATATGATAGTTTTGCCTCCAGATTTGGGTCGAGAAAGTTTAGAAGTCGAGCGTAACTTGCTGCGAAAAGAGTTAAAGCGCTTCCTGGAATTTGCCGATTTAGCTGACAATGCTGGGGAAGCTAGGGTCAAATTGGTGCAAATTCAAAAACGTTACGGATTGTTGGATATTTGACATTTATTCAGGTTCGGTTTATCTTAAAAAGATATAATTATTCGATCGCGGTTTGAGTTGCTAATTTGATTCGCGGACGCACCCAGACTCCAGAGACCCGGTTTCTTCGTAGATTTTCCGTGAGGGGAGAGCAAAACTCGTAGAAACCGGGTTTCTCGCCATGCAGAACCCCTATATTTTTTAATATTTGCAATAAAATAAGTAAATCCACCTAATTCAACGTCAAATACAGATAACTCAAAAGCAAACTCTATAAGCATTCTTCCTTCTTTCTTCTTCCTTCTTCCTTCTTCCTTCTTCCTTCTTCCTTCTTCCTTCTTCCTTCTTCCTTCTTCCTTCTTCTTATGACTGAAAATATGAATGAAAATCTGGTTATGGCTTTTAGATATGGAGATAGTGCGATCGCACCCGTACCGATCGCTATTTTAGCAGAAAAGCGTTCCAGCTATCATACTGACAAAGACTTGAGCGACGTACAGCAACCAATTACCAGCGCACCGCCGGAAGTCAGACAAATTATCGAGCGCGTATTGGAACTGGAAAAAGATAAACTATATATGAGAGTTCCCCGCTATATTAGCGATGACATTTTGAAAATAATTAAGGAAGCGGTTCTATGAAATTAATGTCAATTGTTCTGTGCAATTTTCGGCAATTTTACGGCCAAACTCCCGAAATTAAGCTAGCTTGGGGCGAACAAAACATCACAGTAATTCATGGCAATAACGGCGCCGGAAAAACAGCTTTAATGAACGGCTTTACTTGGGTGCTGTATGAAAAATTCAGCGCAGCTTTTGCGGTGGGAGAACAATTAGTCAATAAACGCGCCCTTGCGGAAGCCAAATCTGGCAAAAAAGTAGATTGTTGGGTAGAGATTATTTTTGAACATGACACAAGTCGCTATAAAGTAAGACGTGCTTGCCGCGTTTATAAAGGTGAAAATAATGTAGAACATGGCAAGAACGAATTATTCTTGCAAATATCAAAAGATGACGGGCGCTGGATGCCGTCGGCGCAGCATCCAGACGATATTATCGGGCGGATTTTGCCGGAAAGTCTGCATCAATATTTCTTTTTTGATGGAGAACGAATCGAGCAAATTGTCCGTCACGACAAGAAAGAAGAAATTGCTGAAGCTACAAAGGAATTGCTGGGAGTAGAGGTATTGAGTCGATCTATCCGACATTTGGGAGAAGCCAAAAAGTCTCTAGAAAATGATTTAAAAACGATTGGCGGTTCCGAAATCAAGAAACTTTTAAAAGAAAAGCAAAAGCTTCAAGAAGAAAAAGATAAACTTTTACAAAAGCAAGTAGAAGTTGAGAAAGAATTGACCAACCAAGGTGAATTAAAAAAAGTAGTAAATGCTAGTTTGCTGGAACTCAGTGGTTCTGCTGAGTTGCAAAAATTGCGGAATGAATTAGAAATGCAGCAAACTTTGCTTAAACAACAAAATGCTACCCATTTAGATGCTATAAAAAGAGAAATTTCTGTGCGCGGTTATACGATATTTATGTCGGATGTGGCGGCTGAATTTGAAACGCTCATCGCTGATTTGCGGGAAAAAGGCGAGTTGCTTTCGGGGATTCAACGGCCATTTTTGGAACAGTTATTAGTACAGCAGCGGTGTATCTGCGGTGCCCAATTGGTGGAGGGTTCAGAAGCTTGCAAAAATGTCACGGGTTGGATGAATAAAGCCGGTGCTGGGGATGTGGAAGAAACTACGATCCGAATTAGCGATCGCATAAATGAGATCGATCGCCAAATAGCTGATTTTTGGGACGAAATCGATCGCCAACAAAGCAATATCAGTCGCGGTAGATCCGAACTTTCTCGCGTGGAAAGCCAGTTAGACGACATTCACACCAAGCTAAAAAACTTCCCTGACGGCGATGTCAGCCGCTTGCAAAAGCGCTTGGATGAGATTGAGGCAAAAATTGGCGATTTGCACCGAGAAACAGGCTCTAACCAGCAGCAGATTGAGAGTTTGACTGCCCAGATAGTCGCTTTGGACAAGCAAATCGACAAGCAGCAACTGAATGAGGAAAAGCAAGTGTTGGCCCAGCGCCGGATTGCTGCGTCTCAGGATGCGATCGATCGCCTGACAGAAGTGCGATCGCGTTTAGAAAAACAGTTTTGTTCTCATTTAGAAAAGCGAGTGCAAGATATTTTTAGTCAAATTTCTTTTACTCCTTACATCCCCAAATTGAGCGATAAATACGAACTAACCCTAGTAGAAAATACCTCAGGCAAAGAATCTCTAGTCGCCGCTTCGACGGGAGAAAATCAAATCCTCAGTTTGTCATTTATCGGTGGGATTATTGAGGGCGTGCGCGAGTGGAGTCAAAAAAATACTTTGATGGGCCCGGATAGCAGTACCTTTCCCATTGTCATGGATTCTCCCTTTGGCAGTTTAGACGAGATTTATCGCAAACAAATTGCGAATAAACTGCCAAAGCTAGCGAATCAACTCATAGTTTTGGTAACGAAAACTCAGTGGCGCGGAGAAGTAGCCCAAGAGATGGAAAGTGCGATCGGTAAGGAATACGTACTGGAGTACAATTCTCCTAAAGCTGATTGCCAAGAAGATTCAATCTACCTAGGCGGGATGCGCTATGCTTTAGTTAAGCGCAGTCCCGATGAATTTGAATATACAAAAATTGTAGAGGTGGATTATGGCTTTTAGTTCGGCAATTACGCAGGTTTTGGAAACAGATATTTGGGTGAAAGCGACATGGGAAGAGTTTCTAGCCTTCACTGAGGATTCAGCTTGGGAAAAAGGCAAGTTTTATTACGATCGAGAACAAATGAGGGTAGAAATGTCACCAGTAGGGCCATTGCACGCGCGTCATAATTCAATTATCCCGTATGTAGTTATTCTGTTTGCTGCATTGAGAAATATCCGAGTAGTTCAATTTGCTAATGCCAGTTTCCGCAAAACAGGTATTCGTGAGTTTCAACCCGATCTAGCTTACTACATCGGTTCGGATTTGAGGGTTCCTCCTAATGACAGTAATTCACCTGTTAATTTGAATGAATACGATCCGCCTAATTTGGTAATAGAAATTGGCGCATCTTCTTTTAGTGATGATTTGGGTAACAAGCGGTTGCTTTATGAAGACGCAGGAATTAGCGAATATTGGGTTGAACGTGCAAACACGCGGGAGGTTTTTGCCTTTGCAATTAATGGCGGAGGTAGTGGCAGAATTCAACAGTCGCGGGTTTTACCTGGGCTAGAAATCGCGTTAGTTGAGGAAGCTTTGAATCAAAGTCAAACTCAAGATGATGGGGAAATTAATCGCTGGTTGATTCAAAATTTTAGTCAAGGTTGAAGGAAGTTTGATATGGAAAAAAAGTATTATAAGTTGGTGCGCGATCGCATTCCTGACATTATTCGCGAAAGCGGGAATGAATGCGAAACTGCTGTTTTGTCAGATGAAGAATATCGTCAAGCTTTGCGGCAGAAATTGATTGAGGAAGCTGCGGAAGCTGCGGCGGCTGACAAGGATAATTTGGTGGCAGAATTGGCTGATTTGTATGAGGTGATAGATGCACTGATGCTAAGTTATGGCATTTCGGGCGATCGCATTTTAAACGCACAAGCCAAGCGCCGGGAAAACAGGGGCGGTTTTGCACAAAAAATTATGCTGTTACGAACATTCTAAACAGTTGACAGTTGACAGTTGACAGTTGACAGTTGACAGTTGACAATTGATAGTTGACAGTTACCAATTCCAATTACCAAATGGCTGCTAACAGAATTAGAATTGCTAAAGACAAAGCCGAATTAGTTAAATCCTTAACTTTATCCGACAACAAAACCGGGCCTTTCCAGACTTACGCCGATGTCATCGCCTTCGCCGCCTCCTTGGGAAATAAGCGGAAAAAACGATCGCCCTTAGGGGAAATTTCCAAACGCGAACCCGGTTCAATCGATGTTGATATTTTTGTATCCAGGGGCTACGATATGGCAATCAAGCTAATTGCGATCGCCGAAACCAAAAATCCGCAAATTCTCTCCCATCTCGACGAAAAATCAGAAGCAGAACGCTTGCAAATTTTTGAAGAATATGCTAATGGTGGCCTGGAAATTTTGCGAGAAGAATTTCGGGGTGCAGCCGATTATACCGATCGCCTTTTATTGTTCTTAATTTCTGAAAGGGACAATAAACATCGGTCAAATGAAGAATTTGATTTAAGCAAGTTCTTATTCTGAATTAACTATAAATTATGATTCATAGATACTTCAAACAAGCTGTAAGTTTTTTCGCTTACACCTACTCAGCCTTCATTATCTGTTATTTCATTCTCAGACTAATCTTTTGGGATCGGCTGTGGATTGTTGCTTTTATTGGCACTTTCACTCCCTTAATTTTATTGCCAATTTTATTTTTACCCGTACTAGCATTTTCAATTATCAAAAACCGCTGGTTCTCTATTATTTCATCAATTGCCTGCATTCTACTCCTAAGCTGGCTGCACCTCAAATACTTTTCCCCCGAATCAACAACAAGCATCGCCAATTCCCAGCCCAGCCTGAAAATATTATCGCATAACGTCGGTTGGCACGCAACTCAGCCACAAACTTTAGTTAAACTGATAAACCAACAACAACCGAACTTAATATTTTTACAAGAAACCGTTCGCAAACATAGCGCAGCTTTCACTTCGTTAAAAACAGAATATCCCTATCAAATAGACACTCCACCTGTAGCAATTCTCAGTAAATATCCAATTGTATCCAGCGAAATCTTGCACTTAGCCAACCATCCAGAAACGCAGCAGCGGGCAATAATTAAATTTGCAGGGGAAGAGATAGTCATTTACAATATGCAAGCAACCGGGCCGTGGGTTAAAATGTATCAAATATTGCCATCTATCAAAATCCCAGTTTACAAATACAAACAACGTTTTCCCGAAATTCAAGATTTAGTAGAGCGAATTGGGCAAGAAACTTTGCCAGTAATTGTCGCCGGCGATTTTAACATGACAGACGAATCTCAAGACTATGACAGCGTGCAGAAAGTTTTGCAAGATGCTTTCCTCAAATCAGGGTTTGGGTTTGGTTTTACCTGGCCTCACGGTTTCTTTGCGAAAAGAATTAACTTGAACTTAACTTATCCGGTTTGTCGCATTGATTATATTTGGCATTCAAAGCATTGGGGCGCTCAATCGAGTTCCGTTTTACCAGCAACGGAGTCCGATCATTTACCTGTAGCAGCAGAATTAATTTTGTTAAAGTAAGCAAGATTGTGACAAATGTTTTATACTATTAAAATCGAGAGGCACACCCAATGCAAATTACCCTCACCATCCCGATCGCCTAGAACAGCAGCTTCTTGAGAAAGCTAGCCAACTCAACTTACCGATCGAAACCCTGATTTTGCAATCCCTAGGTCAACTGTTTGAAGAAGATGAAGAGGATCTATCTAAAGAAGATATCCTCAACAGCCTCCTGATTGCGATCGCAGGAAGTAGAAGAGGGCAAAGTTCATCCGATCGCAGAACTTTAGGATGGTATTGATGTCTGAACTATCATTATTCAGGTTCTATTGTCAGATCAATTGAGCAACTAGCACATACTTTTAAAAGTATCAATTTAACAAGATTTTACTTTTGAAGCTAGTCAATATCAGTCTGCAATCGCGAGTCCCGAAATTCTAGAAAATTCCTTGACATTGTGGGTAACGAGAGTCCCTTGAAGGGCTACGGCTGTCCCTGCAATCAAAACATCGATGGGGCCGATGGGAGTACCTTGTTGCTCCAACTGGGCGCGAATTATAGCAGCCGCAAGAGCAGCATCGCGATCGAAAGCAATAACGCTAACTCGGCTCAAAAGTTGCTGAAGTTGTTGAGTGCGTTTGGCTGGGGAATTGGATTTAGCAATGCCGACTTGCAACTCAAAAATAACGATCGCAGAAATGACTATTTCCTGAGGAGAAACATTAGCAATGTTTTGAGCAACTTGTCCCTGACCTTTGAAATAGTAGATCAAGGTGTTTGTATCCAAAACGTACATTTACAAACTCTCCCGCAAAATGTCTTGTCCAGATTCAGCACGAATATCCTCGATGGATGGAAAATCTTTTCCCCAAGTTCCAGCCAGGGAAAAAACAAATTCAGCCCAAGGAATCGGAGAGTCTACGGTGTCTGTTTGTTGATTCGCGCTCAAATGCTTAGCACAGACAAATTCAGCGAAAGTGAGGATTTCACTAGCTTGGTCTTTGGGAAGGATTTTGGCGATCGCATAAATCTGTTCAGCGATGGTCATAATCTGGTTCTAGGT
Source organism: Microcoleus sp. PH2017_05_CCC_O_A (assembly GCF_020738785.1). NCBI lineage: Bacteria > Bacillati > Cyanobacteriota > Cyanophyceae > Oscillatoriales > Microcoleaceae > Microcoleus > Microcoleus sp. PH2017_05_CCC_O_A. The sequence goes on from NZ_JAEQCB010000153.1 coordinate 8,921, forward strand.
AAGGTGCAGATTCAATTATACAAAATCTATTTGCTTCCTGCTTTATCAGTATTCCCTGCTGTGGACTTTTTGGCCAATAAAAATTAGGTAAGTACCTGCGGCAATCCCACCTCTTTTGGATGCACAAACCTGCTATTAAAACTAACAGCTTTATCCTCAAAAGTCCTCGCTTGGGCCACCGCTTGCCGCAAATGAGCCCGATCCATATCGTCCTCAATTCCCGCAACCAAATATACAATTAACTTCGTGGCTAAATCCCTTCCAGAAACTAGCATTCGCTTTTTATTCGGATCGTACAAAATCCCGTACCACGCAGACTCAGGATTCTCCATATAGCTAAATCCTTCATCCACATCATACCTGCGGAGTTTGTCGAAAACAGATGTTAGCGACAATTTCTTTCTAAATACTAGAATTCCCAAAGCATTAGCTAAGGCAATTTGACCGACTGGACGAAACAAAATATTGCCCTCGCCACCAGGCTTCTCAAAACTAAATCGGCGCAATTCTGCTGTTTCTTCGCTGCTTTCAATTCTTTGATAGCTGGGCAAAGTTGCTAAATGATCGAACAATTTATGAAACTCTTCTATTCCCTCTTTCAGTTCCTCATCTTCCGGACGCATGGGAATTAAACCTTTTCTTTCCGGCTTCCAATGGGGGAATTTATGTTCTAAATACCGCCCGGCCATATCTTGCAGCGCTTGCAATGTTGTTAACACTGTTGATTTTGCTGCGACTGTGGCGCTGTCCCAATTAACGCGGGGATTTCTATCATCTTGCTCTTTTAATAAGGGATGGGTGACGGCAATTTTGCGGGCGCAGATGGCAAATCCATTATCTTCGTTCAATAATGCTAGCTGTCCCTGACTCAGAGTTACCGCCATCAGGTTAACGTGCACAAAGATCGATCGCACGCGCCGTTGTGCTTGTTGCCGCGTTTCCCCCGCCACAGCCGCCGGGATAAACTCAATCCCGATTTTTTCGTGCGCTAATTTATACACTGTTTCGGGGTCAATTTGATACTCTTGGGCTAAATCTTCGAGAGTAATTGCATCGCCCACAGGTTTTTTATTTTTGTTGTATCTTTGCAGAATTCCGGTTTTAATTAAACTCATTAAACCTTGAACTCCCATCAGCCGATGCTGTCCGTCTAAGGCAAAAATTGAGACTTTTGGAGATACATCCAACAGCCCTAAATTACCGTTTTTATCAAAGGATATGAATTCAGCGGCGGATTTAGTCGCGACGCCGTTTTCATCCCATTCTTGGGCGTGAGGATTGTCTACCCACGGGGGACAGACTACGACTAAAACTGCGGGGAATTTGTGGGATTTTCGGGCTGCTAAATATTGAGTGAGGGCTGCTTGGCGCGACCAATCTAAGGGGCGCTGAATAATTTCGTCAATGGTTTCGTCGTCGCGGACGATGTTGTTGGTTTGGAGGTCGAATTTTTGCCGGAAAAGCGGCATTTGCGAGGCGAAACGGACGCGGGAGTCTAACCATTCTAGGGTGACTGAACCGATGTAGGCTTCGCTGCTTCCCATCTGGGTTTTTTGTACGAAAATGCGATCGTCTTTTCCTAAATAATTGTCTAATAACAGTGCGATTTCCTGTCTTTCGCGATTTTCTTTTTCCAAAAATTGTTTAGCGAGGTCAGCCGCTGGATTGGTAGTCATAGGGAGTTTTTATATAATTTACGCTGTGTTTCCAAAAATATCATAGGTTAAAATTTATGTCAACTCTTGTTTTTTAAAAAGCATTGTGAAATACTGGAGTTGTTAAGTTATGAGATTCAAGCCGCATATCATAATTTGTGCAAAATGTCAAGACTTTATCTAAGTCGCAGATGAAGAATTGCGATCGCCCAGGGTTGAGATTTATCTCCGGCTTCACAAAAAAATATGTCTACTCCTTCCTTTGAATACATTTTGCCGGCGATCCGGGGAATTCAAGCGGGCCGCGAATATTACGTATCGATGTGTCCGGTGCGTTTTTTGCCGAAATTGTTCCCCTTTGAATCAGAAGATTTGCCACCGGAATTGCGGGCTATTCGCACTCTGAATAAAACTCGGATTCCTGAAATTGCTGACTATTTGGTCAAGAATTATACAAGTTATACTTGTGGGGCAATTGCCGCTTCTATTGATGCGGATATTACTTTTGAAGCTGTCGGAAATGAAGCGGAAGAACGCAAAATCGGTCGCTTGCGAGTGCCGATGGATGCTAAGTTTACTATTAATGACGGACAGCATCGGCGCGCCGCTTTTGAGATGGCTTTGAGGGAAAATCCGCAGTTGGGATATGAGACTGTGGCGCTGATTTTGTATCTTGATATTGGGTTGGAAAATTCGCAGCAAAAGTTTGCCGATTTGAACAATTTTCAAGTTCCTTTGGAGTCGTCGCTAAGTCTACTTTACAACCACCGGGGCGATTCGGCTGTGGTGCTGAAGGCGGTTGTTAAGCAGGTTGAGGTGTTCCGCTGTTTGACGGAGATGGAGAGGGGGAGTTTGAATGGGCGATCGCCCAAATTGTTTGCGCTAAGTGCGATCGATCGTGCTACGATAGCTTTGCTGTCCAACATCCATCGCAGCAAGCAGGCGAAACCCCCTCGTTACCGCGCCACAAAACAGGAAAAACAGGAAGAACTTACTCAGCAAATACAACAGGCGGTTAGTTATTGGAATGTCGTCAGCAGTTTTATTCCAGATTGGCAATTAGTTCTGCACAAGCAGGTTGCGGCGGGGGAAGTACGGCGGAATTGCGTGCACTGTCACAGTGTTGTGCTAGAGAGTTTAGGGGAAGTTGGGGCTGTTTTGCTGGCGGTTTTTCCCAATAATTGGGAGGAACATTTGAGCCTTTTGCAGCAGGTTGATTGGTCGATTTCTAATCCTGATTGGGAGGGAGGAATTTTGGTAAAAGGGGGGATTTCTAAGTCGAGGGCGAGTGTTAGGCGAGGATTGATTGCTGGACGCACTGAGGAGAAAGTCACAAGCCCCTGTTAATCCTTTACTTTCTTCTACGTTGAACGTATTGCCGGAAAAATAACCAATTTTGTTGTTAAAGGTGCGCCGGATTTCGAGTAAAATGGGGGTGATGATTAATTCCGATCGAGCTTTTTCGCTGCTGATACTTGAGGCTAAGTCTAAGGTTTCGTCCAGGGTTTGCTTGAGGCGTTCTGAAGGTGCGATCGGGGTAATTTGGCTGAATAAGTGGGGAATGTCTTCAACGGTTAGATCCAGGGTTGAGACAGCTTGGTCGATCGTTTTGAAGTCACTGTAGGACATATTTAGTTTGCGGGTGGGATGGATTTGAGAACCGGAGATGCACGCGGACAGTGATATAATTATCTCCTGTCTAGGCTATAAAATTATTTTTTAGTCTGCTGACACTGCTTAAGTTGTCTAGTTTCTGCGTTATGGTTTTGCCTACGCTTAACTTTTTGTTGACAATAGTGTAAAATTCAAGTTCGGATTTTATTTAATCCTAACAGGAGGAGAAAATGACTACAGGAGAAGAGTCCGAAAATAAGAATTTAGCATACTATCGCAATTGTTTTTCTCAGATTAAGGTAGGCAAGAATAAACAAGGAGGTAACGCTCTAAATCAGCCAATACTGCTACTGTCTGTAATTGATTTAATTACACAAGGCTTACTTAACGAGAACAATATTACTGTTTCGGATCAATTAATTAACACCTTCAAAAGATACTGGTCTGTATTGAGTTCTGACCGTTTTGAGGAGATTGATTTTGCTATTCCGTTTTTTCATTTAAAAAACAAGAAACCTAAATTTTGGCACGTTAAATTTAGCGAAGAATACACGGGAGGACGCCCTCAAACCATCAACTCTTTAAGAAGAGATGTTGAAGCAGCAAAAATAGATGATGAATTATTTGATTTATTGCGAGACTATAATGCAAAAAAAGAATTAATAGATATACTGATATCTGCCTGGTTTTCCTCAACCCAAAAACAGATAGAAGATGTTTTAATAATAAATCAGTCTCTCCAAGATTCTACCTGGAATGAATTAGAGAGTATTGAATCTAGTGATACAGATGCACAACCAAAGGTGTATTTACGAAAATCTTTGTTTAGAGAGGCTATTTTCCGTAAATCCGTCGTGCATTTGTATGATTACCGATGTGCTTTTTGTCGATTGAAAGTTACACGTTCGCTTAGTCAAAGTATTGTAGATGGCGCACATATCAAGCCATTCTCTGAGTTTTATGATAATAGACCAGATAATGGGCTCTCACTCTGCAAAAATCATCATTGGGCATTCGACCGAGGATGGTTTGCTATAGACGATCGTTATCAAATTATAGTTGCTATTGATTTAGAAGAGGATTCACCACACCCTAGATTAATGATAGAGTTCCACGGAGAACAGATTCTTTTGCCAAGTTCTGAGCAATATTATCCGAGAATAGATGCGATTCAGTGGCATCGTAAAAATGTGTTTACTGTAAAATCAAAAAGGAGTTCTAGAAAATGAATGAATTACAACAGAAATCGCTATTTCCGCAACGCAATATTGGCGATTTAATTGCAGACATAGAAATCTTAAAAAAAGAAATTCAAGAACTTTATTGTCAAGATGAACTCCCACTTGTAATCGGCTGGAGTGGTGGCAAAGATAGTTCCGCAGTCTTGCAGCTTGTATGGTATGCAATAGCAGAACTTCCAATTGAGAAACGTCACAAAAAAATTCATGTTCTTACAAATGATACACTGGTAGAAAACCCTATAGTATCTGCTGGAGTACATAATTCTCTAAAACGGATGAAAGTGGCGGCCCAAGAACAGGGAATGCCAATAGAAACTCACTTAACTTATCCAGCCGTTCAAGATACCTTTTGGGTGTGCTTAATAGGCAAGGGATACCCAGCACCTAGGAACCGATTTAGATGGTGTACGGAACGATTGAAAATACAACCAACAGGTTCTTTTGTTCGTGAAATAATTAGAACTAGCGGTGAAGTGATTCTTGTTCTAGGGACTCGCAAGGCTGAAAGTGCTAAACGCGCTGCAAACATGGCAAAACATAGGGAGTGGCGGGTAAGCGAACGCCTCAATGCTAATCCCACTCGCCCTAACTCTTATATTTACCTTCCCATTGAAGACTGGCGAACAGATGAAGTATGGCTTTACTTGATGCAGTGGGATAATCCTTGGGGAAATAACAATAAAGATTTACTAAGTATGTATCGAGGTGCAACAGCCGACAATGAATGTCCTTTAGTTGTTGATACTTCTACTCCTAGTTGTGGAAATTCTCGCTTTGGCTGCTGGGTTTGCACAATGGTAAGCCAAGATAAATCAATGGAGGCAATGATTCAAAACGATGAGGAAAAAGAATGGATGCAGCCTCTCCTTGATATTCGTAATGAATTAGATATAAAAGACGATCGCCCAAAAAGAGACTTTCGCCGCATCTACGGTAGAGTAGAATTGTTTGAACGCAACATGGGCGACGACACAACCTCCGTCGAACCCATCCCAGGCCCATACACCAAATTCTGGCGAGAACACTGGCTGAGACGAGTCCTGGAAGCACAAACCCACATCCGCAAAACCGCACCCCTAGAAATGCGCGACATCACCTTAATTACCCCGGAAGAACTTAGCGAAATCCGCCGCATTTGGCTGGAACAAAAGCACGAATTTGACGACAGTTTACCCCGCATTTATCAAGAAGTCACCGGGGAAGCGTTTGCAGATTCCCGCCCAGCCGCCGAAAGGAAACTCCTAGGTAGCGACGAATGGACTGCGATCGCAGAAATTTGCAGCGAGGACGAAATGCACCTCGAATTGATGGCAAAACTCCTCGACACAGAACGCCAATACTACACAAAACCCCGCCGTACAGGCATTTACGCGGATTTGGACAAGTGTTTTGAAACCAGTTCGCGATCGAAGGAGGAAGCTATTGGTAACGCCCACTATCAACGCAACTTAAAAACTGCGGTGGAAGCTGTTATAGCAAATCCGACTGAAAACATTCAGCAGGTCAAAAGTGCGATCGCCCAAACCAACATTTCTGCACAATCCGATACCGTCGATATTGCCAAACTCAAACAAGAACTTGAAAGCAGCAGCAATCAAGCGAAGCAGCTATCTTGGGCAGATATCAAATTTTCAACTCCCGATGTAGGAGATAAAAATAGCAAAGATTAAATCTGTCTAATCAAAACTTCCTCTGCGTAGGATGCGTCAGCTAGCATTATTCTGTATCTAATTGATAGCCCAATGGCTGACGCACCTTCTAAACAAATCAGCAACCACCGACAACATCTACAATGCAATTCCTCGAACTCGTCCTCAAAAACTTCGGGCCCTATGCAGGCACCCAAACCATCAATCTCCGCCCCGAAAAAGACGGAAATCCCTGCCCGGTTATCCTATTTGGCGGCATGAACGGCGGCGGAAAAACCACCCTCATGGACGCCATTCGCCTCGCCCTCTACGGCGGTCGCGCCCAATGTTCCACCCGAGGCAATTTAAGCTACAGCGACTTTATTAATCAATGCGTCAACCGCCACACTCCCCCACTAGAAGAAACCCGCGTAGAACTAACATTTGAACAAGTCCAAGATGACCAATTAACTCAATTTAAAATTGTTAGATACTGGAAAAAACCAGATATCAAAGACACCTTAAGCATTCTCATATACAGCGAAATAGTCAAGGATTGGTGGTCGGACAAAGCCATTACCAACACTTGGGACGAATATATCGAAACCCTTTTACCAGTCGGCATATCCAACCTGTTTCTGTTTGACGGCGAACAAGTCAAAGAACTCGCCGAACTCGAAACTCCGCCCGAGTTTGTCGTCGGGGCGATTAAATCTTTGTTGGGTTTAGAATTAGCAGAACGCCTCGCTGTCGATTTAGAAATATTAGCAGGCCGCAAGCGCAAAGAAATTGCTGGCAAAAAAGACTTGGCAGCTTTAGAAAAAATTGAAGCAACTTTTCAGGAAATTAGTAACAAAAAACAATTTGCAACTGAAGAACAAGCCAGCCTGAAAAATAAATTAGAAAAAGCTCAAACAAATCAGCAAAAAGCATCAGACAAATTTATTTATCAAGGCGGAAAAATTGCGGGCGATCGCAGTCAACTAGACAGACAGCTAAACGACTACAGAAATCAAGCAGACAAAACCCGTCTAGCCATGATGGAATTGGCATCAAATATGCTACCGCTAGCGCTTATTTCACCCTTGCTAACCGCTGCAAAAACCCAAGCAGAAACCGAAGCCAGCCAGCAGCAAGCAAAGATTGCCCAAAATGTTATCAAACAAAGAAGCGATCGCCTCCTCAACTATATCGCCGAAATCTCCTTAAATCCCCAACAGCTAGATAAAATTCAAGACTTCATCCGCGAAGAAGATCGAGAACTCGAACAGCAAGCGGCAACCGACGCCCCGCCCTGGATGAACGCCGACAACAGCAATATCCAGCAATTAGAAAACCTCCTCGGCTACCAAATCAAAGCCGAAGAAACTCTCGTGGCCCAACAAATAGCAGAAATCACCCACATCGAAACAGAAATTGACTTCACCGACAGACAACTCGCCGCCGCAGCTTCCCCCGAAGCCTACGAGAAATTAGAAGAAGAAGTCAGGAATGCTCAAAAAGCAGTTGCAATCGCAGCCGCAGCCTTGGAATCCGCAAACAGTCGCATCGCAGAATTAGATAAAGAATTAGCCAAAACCCAGAAACAACTAGAAAGCTACAGTAGTGAATACATTACCATCAGAAACAGCCAACACGTCATCGCTTCGATCGCGAAAGCGCAAAATACCCTTAAACTCTTTAAAGAAAAACTCACCCTCAAAAAACTCAACAAACTCGAAATAGAGATTACCGACTGTTTTCGCTACCTGTTGCACAAAAGCGACCTGGTGCACAGAGTTGCGATCGACACTGACACATTTAGCCTGTCAATTTACGATCCAGAAGGCAAACCGGTACCCAAACACCGACTTTCGGCTGGTGAAAAACAACTGCTGGCGATCGCCTTTTTGTGGGGATTGGCCAGAGTATCCGGGAGACAGTTACCAGTTGCGATCGACACTCCCCTCGGCCGCCTCGACTCATCCCACAGAAACAACCTAGTCGAACGCTATTTTCCCTCAGCCAGCCACCAAGTCATCCTGCTTTCTACCGACACGGAGATTCGGCAAGCAGAATATGATAAGCTGCAAGAATTAGAGGCGATCGCCCACAGCTACCTCCTCAACTATGATTCGACCAAACGGCAAACTACCGTCGAAACTGGTTATTTCTGGGCATAAAAAACCGCGCCAAAATTTTTAGCAACCCCCTTGACTTTTCCGGGGAGTTGCGGTAGTATATATAGGATAATGGGATGGTTGCGAAAATTTTATTTTTGCAACCATCCCATTATGTTAGAATTCATCCTACTAAAAATATAATACCAAAAACCGCTGTATTTATCAAGCCCGCGCCCTGTAAAAATTTGTTAATTTTAGTTTTTTAACTCGGTCAAAAAACGTAAATTTAGAGGCTGAGCTTCCCAAATATTAACACTCTTTACCAGATATCAAACAATTCTCAACTCATGGAACCACCAGTCGATCGCATCTGCCTCTCTCAAACAGCCAAAGACCAACTATCTAAACTCAAACGATCGACTAAAATCGATCGGTGGAACGTCCTGTGCCGGTGGGGATTTTGCCGATCGCTCGCCGAACCCAGCATCCCATCGCCGATACCGATTCCCAGCGACAGCAATGTCGAACTAAGCTGGGATGTCTTTGGCGGCGACATGGCGGACATCCTGATAATTGCTCTCAAGCAGCGGTGTCATCAAGACAATTTGGGCACGGAAAAGGAAACTCTCGCGAAACAGTTTCGCCTGCACTTGCATCGAGGTATTGGCTATTTAGCTGGCGATCCGAATATTAAGAAGATTGAAGATTTGGTGGCGATCGCGCTTTCTCCTGAGAAATTGAGAAATTAAACGAACCGCGAAGGCGCAAAGAACGCGAAGGAAGAAAGAGAAGGGAAGAGTTTACAATTTATTTGGGAGTGCTATCAGTGCCAATGTTTGGCTGTCGCGGCGGAGGATTTTATGGCAAATTACAAATTTGACCTGATAGAATAAGGGTTGGAAGGAAGTAGATGTTTGAAAGTAGTAGTTGAGGAGTTCCATGGGGCTATTGTTAAATTCGATGATTTCACAATAGGGAATTCCGGGCGATCGCAGTTACAGCAAACTGTCACTTCCTGCGCTGACTCGCTTGCCCTCAACGCCCAAAACCCCCAAACCCTCACCAAATCAAACATTCTTGCGATCGCCCTCCCTGTATTCCCAAGCCTAAAAGTAGACAATTTAACAACTGTACCACTAATAAAAACGGTTCGTAGTGAGGACTTTAGTCCGCATAAAGAAGGACTAAAGTCCGAACGATCGAACCTATTTGATTGCGATCTTTCGGGAGCATCTCAGTTTTGCATTTATAGTGCGAGCACGCAAGAGCTCGCGTATGCTACAAATCGCGAGCGGGGACGCTCGCACTATAATAAAAAAAATGCTTTTTGCAAAATTGAGATGCTCCCGATCTTTCTTTTGGGCGATGAGATGACTAATGACTAAGGACTTTTGAGACCAAAAGCGGGAAAAAATGCCCTACTGGGCCTTGACCTTCCCCAATATCTAAAGCATATTTCAGAGCAGTAGTAACATAATTCTTAGCTAATGTCACCGCTGTAAACAAATCTTTACCTAATGCTAGATTAGCAGCGATCGCAGCACTCAACGTGCAACCAGTCCCGTGAGTATTCCCAGTATCAACCGTCTCAGTTTTCAACACATCCAGCCGCGTACCGTCAAACCAAACATCAATTCCCCGCAAATCTCCCGCCATCCCGCCACCTTTGACTAAAACAGCTTTCGCGCCCGATCGATAAATCTCCTGCGCTGCCGATCGCATATCATCTAAAGAAACAATCTCTCTTCCGCTCAAAATCTCAGCCTCAAAGCGATTAGGAGTTACAACAACCGCCAAAGGAATCAAATTATCGCGCAAAAATGCGATCGCCCCGTCGTCAATCAGTCGATCGCCCGATCGGGATACCATCACCGGATCGACAACCAAATTTCCTATATTCCAAGCTTCAACCTGGGAAGCAACTACCGCCATAATTTCCCGGTTTAGCAGCATCCCAGTCTTCGCAGCCTGCACCCCAATATCCCCAACCACCGCCTGGATTTGAGCGGCCACAGCCTCCGCAGACAAAGCATCCACCCGCGTCACACCCAAAGTATTTTGAGCTGTCACGCAAGTCAGAGCACTCGTACCATGCACGCAGTGAAAAGCAAAAGTCCGCAAATCCGCCTGAATCCCGGCCCCGCCACCGCTATCAGATCCAGCCACAGTCAAAGCCACAGGAATCTTAGATTTAATCATCTTTTGTGCAACCGCAGATAAACGCAAACAAACGCAGATAAATTCCATATTATCCGCGTTCATCCGTGTTCATCTGCCATCATCTGCGGTTCAAAATCCCCAACCAAATTAGCTATGATTAAAATCAAGTAAAGAATTATTGCAAATAAATATGAAACTCACCCGCATCGACCTCAACTCCTGGATCTTCCACATCGCAGGCCAAACCATCTTAGTCGATCCCTGGCTGGTCGATCCCCTCGTATTTTACGGTCAACCTTGGCTGTTCACCGCCTACCACAACACGCCCGTCGCCTTTACTCCCAGTACCTTACCGCCGATCGATCTTATCCTAATTTCCCAAGGCTTAGACGACCACTGTCACAGACCAACACTCGAAAAGCTCGATCGCACAATTCCCGCGATCGCCTCACCCACCGCCGCCAAAGTCCTCAGCAGTTTAGGCTACACCAATATCACATCTTTAACAAATTGGCAAGAGTCTACATTTAAAGAAATATTACAAATAACCGCCGTACCCGGAGCCGAAATCCAGCCCGGACAAGAAGAAAACGGCTATTTACTCAAAGATTTAAACAGCGGCGAAACTCTTTATTACGAACCACACCTGCCGCCCTTAGAAAAAGTCAAACAGAAAATAGACACCGTAGACGTAGCAATCGCCCCCGTCATCGGTCAAATCTTCCCCTTCCTCGGACAAATCATCATCGGCCCTGCTGAGGCCCTGAAACTTGCCCAAACCCTAAAACCTCGGTTTTTTGTACCTACAACCACAGGAGATATCCGAGCCACGGGTATTTTACCAATGTTAGTGAAGTCGATCGGCAGCATCCCCGAATTTCGCGATTTACTTGCCAATTCAGGACTCTCCACCCAGCTACTCGAACCCGAACCCGGACAAACCCTAGAGATTTTAGATTTTAGATTTTAGATTTTAGATTTTTTATATTTTAGATAAATCCAAAATACCAAATCCCAGATCTCAATAGATTTTAGATTTTTCAGATTGGAGATTTATCGACAATCCACAATCCACAATCTAAAATCTAAAATCCAAAATCTAAAATCATTTGGTTGGGCGACGGTTTCGCAAAAACTCAGGAATATCCAATCCGAAATCCTGCGGTTTCGTTTTCGCATCCTGCGGCTGTTGAGCAGGAGTCACCGGCACAGTCGCAGCCCGCCAAGGAGCATTAACATTTTGCGCGCGCGAAGCCTGAGACGATGAGATCATTTCCCCCGAAAAACCAGTAGCGATCACAGTAATCTTAATTTCGCCCTGAAGCCGCTCATCAATCACCGCTCCAAAAATAATATTGGCATTCGGATCGACAACTTCATAAATCGTCTCAGCCGCCGCATTAACTTCATGCAGCGTCATATCTGTACCGCCAGTGATGTTAAACACTACACCTCTAGCGCCCTCGATCGAGGAAGCTTCCAGCAAAGGCGAAGAAATCGCCTGCATTGCAGCTTCCCTAGCCCGCGACTTGCCAGATCCCACGCCGATACCCATCAAAGCCGAACCCGCATCCGCCATTACAGCGCGCACGTCAGCAAAGTCAACATTCACCAAACCGGGAATTGTAATGATGTCAGAAATACCCTGAACCCCTTGGCGCAGGATATCGTCAGCAACTCGGAAAGCCTCTTGTACGGGCATTTGTTCCGAAATCACAGACAGCAGCTTGTCGTTAGGAATCACGATCAGCGTATCCACCCGGCTTTGCAAAGCCGCAATTCCTTCCTCAGCTTGGCTGGTGCGCCGCCGTCCCTCAAACGTGAAAGGCCGGGTTACGATGCCCACAGTCAAAGCGCCCATTTCTTTAGCCACTTCCGCGACAATCGGAGCCGCGCCCGTGCCCGTACCGCCACCCATGCCGGCCGTGATAAACACCAAATCGGCGTGATTCAAAGCATTAGCAACTTCGTCGCGAGACTCTTCAGCAGCCTTTTGTCCGATCGCCGGATTGCCGCCCGCGCCCAAACCGCGCGTCAACTTTTGTCCGACTTGCAAGCGTTTCGGAGCATTAGAGAGCACCAGAGCTTGGGAATCCGTATTCACGCACCAAAACTCGACACCAGAAACCTCGCTAGCAATCATCCGGTTAACGGCATTGCCGCCACCACCGCCAACGCCAATTACTTTGATTTTGGCGGCACTGCTGGGCATTATGTCTTTGGGATTGACCATAGGATCGATATCAATACTATCTACATTTACATAACCAGACTTGCGTCTAAACGGATTGGCGGAATCTAAGGCCACCGGAAAATTTTTTACTTCTTCCGAAGGGGGACTGTCTTGGTCAGACCCCTGACTATTATTAAGGTTCATGAGAGTCTGGGATAGTAGATTACAGCTTTTTAACTAAACGCCAATTCACCATCAACTATATGCTAATGTTGCGCGAAAAACTAACACTGGTCGAGGCTCAATGTTAGCAATCTCGGATTTGGCCGCTGTTGCTCGCCCATAGCTTGCATACCCCATCTAGGTGCTTGTGCACAAGGCACTTCTGGGCAAGGCAAAATGAAAAAAATGGATACCAGCCCTTAACGCATCGGATCGAACCCAAAGTTATGAATTTTTTTTCTGATGCGGATCGGTATCAAAAAAGTGTCCTTATTTCCAGTCTTGCGTATTGATGCCCAGATGTAAAAATTCTGATTGTCGATCGACTATACCTTCTCCCGCCTTTCCAAGACACAGGCTCAATTCTGAGCCGGAGTTGGTGCGGGAGTTGAACTCTCCAAACTAGGAGGGGGTTCTGGCAAGTGGACGATCGGGGCAGCAGGATTTTTCAAGTCAATGTAGGCTATTTTGCTTGAATCTAGCTGTTTTGGCAATTGTCGCATTCGGTCTAAAACTTTAAGCTGCTCGATAGTCTTGGAACTGTACGGCCCTAAGTGTACCGTACCGATCTCTGTTTTCAAGATCAAGTTATTTGGGTTTTGCCAATCTATCTCAAACACTTTCACAGTCAAGCCGCTGAGTCCTTGGTAAAACTTCGGCCACGAGGCTCGATACTGTTCCAAAGGCCCGATGACTTTTAAAGTTGGCAAAGAATGCTGGGGCCCGGTTCCCTGAGGGCTGACCGGTGCGATCGAACTATTGTCCGATCGCACAGCAGTATAGCTCTCTGACGGCATCCAGCCTCCGCGAGCATCCAGCCACCCCACCTTGTCCTTGTCGCTAGATTTCAACACCGCAGTCGGCTGTGCCACCGCCACCGGCAGCCTTTCTGACACTTCTATCGTCAAAGAAGGCGGAAACAAGTTGCGAGTCACCTTCGCTTTGGCGATCGGCCCCGTTGACTCCAGCTTTTGGGCCAGGGCCTGCGGTTGAATTCCCCACAGCGACTGCGGGTAAGACAGCGGCACCAAAGAGCGCACCGCCTTGTCCGACAGCCACTGATTGCCCTCCACCTTCACTTGTTCCGATCGAGCAATCAACCAAGCCGGCTGTGCAATCCACCACAGCAAACCCCCGGCGATCGCGCTCGCTGCCAACATTTGCCACATCAGGGCTGCCGATCGAGCGCGACGCTGCCGCCGCAACTCTTCGCGCCTGCGCCCTAACTCTTTTTGAGAAACCACTCCAAAACTAGCCATCTACCTCTTGACAATTTAACTAGACAGACGGGAATTCCCCCACTATACCGTAGTCGGTTAATAGGGGTTGACACTCGAGCGGGCTAAAGCCACGCTCGATTCTGCGGACAAAGCAGGCTTGGGCAATGCCCAAACTCTAACTCTCGCTGGGAGTCGTCAAGCACCGTCTATTCAGTCGGTCAAGGTTTACACCTAACTTACTGACTACTTTGATAGAGTCGAGGGAATAATTACTCATTCCCCCTCTCCTTCAATTAGAGTCGATGCCTGTGTTACCACAGGACACCTCTCCTTCAGAACGCGGACGTGCAGCTTTCACTGCATCCGGCTCCTAGTCTGACACCTAATAAG
>NZ_JAEQCB010000154.1:0-11804 GCF_020738785.1 Microcoleus sp. PH2017_05_CCC_O_A
GCAACTAGCCTCCAAATCTAGCGATTTGGAATCTTTGCAGCATCAATTGGGCGAAAAAGAACATTGGGCTAACGAATTGCAGCAGCAACTAGCCTCCAAATCTAGCGATTTGGAATCTTTGCAGCATCAATTGGGCGAAAAAGAAAGTGCGATCGCATCTTTACAGCAGCAATTCGCTACCGAAAAGCAAAATCTCGAAAGCCAATTGCAGGAAACTGTATCGAAGTCAAGTTACGAAGCTTTGCAGCAGGAGTTAGCAGAAAAGTCAAGTGCGATCGGCAACTTGCAAGTTCAACTGACCGAGTTCCACTCTCTAAAAGATCAATTAAGCCAAAGTGCTGCGAAACAGCTAAATTACGAGGCTTTGCAGCAAGAGTCTCAAGAACAGCTAAAAACAATCAAAGCTTTACGGGAACAGCTAGTTCAAATGCAAGCTGTGGCTGGGATTGGCGAAGCTTATCTCAACAAGTGGCGCCGTCCCTGATTTTCTCATCAGCACGCCACAGTCTAACGTTTCGGGTGCGCCCGGAGCACTTTACCCCTAAAACGTCCTCTAAACTCGGCCTCCTTCCTCTTGTAGCGATAGATTTGAACCTGTCGCTACAAGAGCTTTTTATGGCAAAATATGACCATAATATTAAGAAATATTACAATAAATAAATTATGATGACCGATCGCACCCGTCAAAGCAAATCCAGTGCAACAGACACCAAGGGCCGCGTCACAGTAATTGGGGCCGGCATCGGCGGGCTGACAGCAGCAGCCTTGCTTGCCCATAGAGGATACAAAGTATTAGTCTTAGATCAGGCGATCGTCCCCGGAGGATGCGCTTCCACCTTCAAACGCAAAGGCTTTACCTTCGATGTCGGCGCCACGCAGGTTGCAGGCTTGGAACCCGGAGGCATTCACCACCGAATTTTCTCAGAATTAAACATCGAACTTCCCCCCGCCACACCCTGCGATCCCGCTTGTGCGGTATTTTTGCCGGGAGAAACGACACCGATTAGCGTGTGGCGAGATCCGCAAAAATGGCAGGAAGAAAGACAAAAACAATTCCCCGGAAGCGAACCTTTTTGGCAATTATTGTCTGCATTGTTCCAAGCTAGCTGGAAATTTCAAGGGCGCGATCCAGTTTTACCGCCCAGAAACTTCTGGGATTTCTGGCAATTAATTCAAGCAGTTCGCCCCGATACTTTAATTACTTTGCCTTTCACTTTTATGACGGTGGGAGATGCTTTGCGCTTGTGCGGTTTGGGCGACAATTTGCGCTTGAGAACTTTTCTGGATTTGCAGTTAAAATTGTATTCCCAAGTTGATACCGAAGAAACGGCGCTGCTGTACGCGGCGACGGCTTTAGGAGTTTCCCAAGAGCCGCAGGGATTGTATCATTTACAAGGAAGTATGCAGGTGTTGAGCGATCGCCTGGTAAGTGCGATCGAGCTTTACGGCGGCAAAGTTTTGTTGCGGCATACAGTCGAAAGTATTGTCACCACTAACGGCAAAGCCACCGGCGCAGTGATTCGCAATCAAAAAACAGGCGAAGTTTGGACGGAAATTTGCGATCGCATTGTTGCCAACGTCACCGCGCAAAATCTAGTTAAATTGATGTCAAGCGAGCCTGTTTTAGAAACTTTAACAGATAATTCCGAAACAACAAACCAACTGCCAAATCAAATGGCAGGCTACAAACATCGAGTTGATAAATTGCCGCCCGCATCCGGCGCATTTGTGATATATTTGGGAGTGCATGAAAGCGCAATTCCGGCAAATTGTCCGCCGCATCTTCAGTTTCTCTACGACTACGACGGCGAGATTGGTGAGAATAATTCGTTATTTGTTTCCGTCAGTCATGCGGGCGATGGCCGAGCACCGCAGGGAATGGCGACAATTATTGCTTCGTCTTTTACTGATACTCGAATGTGGTGGAATTCCGCTGATTATGAAGGATTGAAGCAAAAATACGCTGAAGGTGCGATCGCCCGTTTGAGCGAATATTTCAATTTGACACCCGAAAAAATTGTACATCAAGAATCAGCAACACCTCGCACCTTTGCCCGCTACACAGCGAGAGATAAAGGCGTTGTCGGCGGCATCGGCCAGCGAATACCAACCTTCGGCCCTTTCGGATTTGCCAACCGCACGCCAATTAAAAACCTCTGGTTAGTCGGCGACTCCACCCATCCCGGAGAAGGAACCGCCGGTGTTTCCTATTCTGCTTTAACTGTCGTGCGGCAGATGGAGGCGGAGTTTTGATCGCAGATCAGAGGGCGGTTGAAACCGCGTCTACACGAACGAAGATCTGATCAGACGGCGGTTGAAACCGCGTCTACACAAACAATGTCCGCCTCCGCGGACTCAAGAAAAAGACGGCGGTTCAAACCGCCGAATCTTGAACCCGCGGAGGCGGGTTTTGTCTGTATAGACGCGGTTTCAACCGCCGAGTTTTCTAGACTCTATGACTACTTGATAGAAATCTTGGCGCCCACAGCTTCAAGCTGCTTCTTCAATTCTTCAGCAGCTTCCTTAGCAATAGCTTCCTTAACTGCCTTAGGTGCGGCTTCTACCAAGTCTTTCGCTTCCTTCAGACCCAAACCGGTAATTGCGCGGACTTCCTTCAGAATTGCGATTTTCTTGTCAGCAGGAACTTCTTCCAACATGACAGTAAACTCAGTTTGTACTTCTACTTCTTCAGCAGCAGCAGCAGGGCCGCCCATCATCATCATGCCGCCTACAGGAGCAGCAGCGCTAACGCCAAAAGCTTCTTCAATTTGCTTGACCAATTCAGAAGCTTCGAGCAAGCTCAGAGTCTTCAGTTTTTCTAAGATTTCGTCGGTTGCAGTAGACATTTTTTGAACTCCTAGTTCGATTTGATTAATTGTCAGTTGTCAGTTGTCAGTTGTCAGTTGTGATTTTCTAGTTCGAGATTTCTCAATTCAAAACTCACAATTCAAAACTCAAAACTATCTAAGCAGATACGCTTTCTGCTTCTGCTGGTGCTTCTGCTTCTGCTGGTGCTTCTGCTGCATCGCCGTCTTTTTCAGCATAAGCTTTGAGACCGCGTGCGATCGAAGTAGGAACTTGATTGATACCCACAGCCAACTTGGTTGCGACACCGTTGATAGCGCCAGCAATTTGAGCCATGAGTTGTTCCTTCGACGGCAGATCCGCTAATGCCTTAACATCATCTTGTTTCAGCACCCGTCCTTCCATCACGCCGCCGCGAACTTCAGTCTTCTTGGAAGCTTTTTGGAATTCTTGGTAAGCCTTAATCGCGCCGCCAATATCTTCTTGCACGAACATAAACGCCGACGTACCTGTCAGCAATTCCTGTATCGGCTGCCATGTTTCATTGCCTTCAACAGCAATTCGCATTAGCGTGTTTTTTGCCACTTGGCAACTGCTGCCTTTGGGACGCAAACGCCGCCGCAAATCTGTGATTTCAGCAACAGTTAAGCCTTTGTAGTCGATCGCGATTACCAGTTGAGATTCGCTCAAGGTTTGCTTGAGGTCTGCAATAATCTCATTTTTTACTGCTAAACTTTTGCCCATACTAATTTCACCTCCTTTTAGGATCTCAAACTGCCAATCAAAAACCCCAACCTTATAGCCGGGGCAGAGAATTAAAAATTAAGAATTAGGAATTAAAAGATAGAACTTTTTAATTGATTTTCTTGAGTTTTTATTTCTTCAGCCTCGGCAGGAAATTAAGCACTCGGCACCTGCGGTCTTCAGCTTATTGATTTTTGATTAGGCTATCACCATCCGGCAGACATTAGCAAGGGTATGCAGCAAATCTCGTGAGAGATTTACACAGACAGCCGAAGCTGTCTTTTACTTTCTGCCTTCGGCTTAATTCTTGCTAAGCAGCATCAAGTTTGGTATCGCGCAGAGCACTGATATCGACTTCGATCGATGGGCCCATAGTTGCGGATACGTACAAACTGCGCCAGTAGCGACCTTTCGCACCAGAAGGACGGTTGCGGTCAACAGTTTCTTGCAAAGCATGAAGGTTGACCAGCAAATCTTCCGCTGAGAAAGCTGCCTTGCCAAACATAACATGAACGATGCCTGTGCGATCGGCACGGAATTCTAGTTTACCACCTTTGAATTCGTCGATCGCCCGAGCAATGTCAGTCGTCACTGTGCCGCCTTTTGGAGAAGGCATCAAGCCGCGCGGGCCCAACAACCGACCCAATTTTGCCACCAACGGCATCACATCTGGAGTAGCAATCAGACAATCGAAGTCCATCATGCCCTTTTGAATTTCCTCGATCAACTCTTCAGAACCAGCAATATCTGCGCCGGCATTCAGAGCTTCTTTAACTTTTTCGCCCTTAGCAATCACCGCAATTCTGACTACTTGACCAGTTCCTTTTGGCAGCGATACAGTTGTCCGCAACTGTTGGTCAGTATATTTCGGGTCAATTCCCAAACGGATGTGAGCTTCAGCAGATTCGCCAAACTTAGCGGTTGCTGTTTCTTTCAAAAGTTGCAGAGCTTCCAGCGGTAGGTAAGGTCTCTCTTCAACTTTCTTTTGAAGTTCTTGCAATCTTCGCGATACTTTCTTTGCCATTGTTATTTTTTGGGGTTAGTAGATTTGAGATGTGAGATTTTAGATTTAAGAATTGAGCCGTTTCGGTCATTTCAAATCTAAAACATTTGCGATTCCTAGCGAAGCTTTGCTTCTCCCCCTGAATCGACTTGCGATTTCGGATTTTCGATTTTAGATTTTCGATTGAACTTATCAGCCGATCGTTGCCAATCTAAAATTTTTCCGATTCTGACGATTGATTGCTGCCAACTGCCAACTGCTTTCGGAGTCAACTGACAACTGTCAACTGTCAACTGTCAACTGTCAACTGACTTTAATCAGCGATCGCCACGCCCATGTTTTTAGCTGTTCCCGCTACAATTTTCATAGCAGCTTCAACATCATTAGCATTAAGGTCAGGCATCTTAGTTTCAGCGATTTCTCGCAACTGAGCCTGTGTGATTGTCCCTACTTGCTTGCGATTAGGTTCACCCGAACCCTTAGCAATACCAGCAGCCTTTTGAATCAAAACCGACGCCGGGGGGGTTTTGAGAATAAACGTAAAACTGCGGTCTTCAAAAACCGAAATTTCTACCGGAACCACGAGACCTGCTTGGTCTGCGGTTCTAGCATTGTACTCCTTGCAAAACATCATGATATTGACGCCGTGCTGACCCAAGGCTGGGCCGATAGGAGGAGCTGGGTTGGCTTTTCCCGCTGTAATCGCCAACTTAATTACTGCAACAACTTTCTTTGCCATTAGTTAGTTCTGTTTCTGAACCTGATTGAACTCTAATTCTACAGGCGTATCGCGCCCAAAAATCGAGAGTAAAACTTTGAGCTTGTTCCGTTCCGGGCTAACTTCAATCACATCACCTTCAAAATCCTTAAACGGCCCGGAAAGTACCACAACGTGGTCTCCTGTCGCCATCGATACTTTGACAACTGGTTCTGATTCCTGAGCGTTTCTGAAGATCCGTTCTACTTCCGA
Source organism: Microcoleus sp. PH2017_05_CCC_O_A (assembly GCF_020738785.1). Taxonomy (NCBI): domain Bacteria; kingdom Bacillati; phylum Cyanobacteriota; class Cyanophyceae; order Oscillatoriales; family Microcoleaceae; genus Microcoleus; species Microcoleus sp. PH2017_05_CCC_O_A. The sequence goes on from NZ_JAEQCB010000154.1 coordinate 5,523, forward strand.
ATGACTCAGAGGTAGCGGTTTGACGTGACCCCTGCCGCGCCCGTAGCGGCGTTTTTGCTCTGCCCCGACAAAATTAATTACATTCGGGGTATTTTTAATCACCTGCCACGTATCCTCGTCCATATACATACGGATGAGTACGTAGCCGGGGAAAATTTTCTCATCTGACTGGCGCCGGGAACCGTCTTTGCCGACTTTGATCGCTGGAGTTTGCGGAATTTCGACTTGAACGATGCGATCGGCAACATCCAAAGTTTGAATCCGCTGATCCAAGTTTGCCTTCACGCGCTTCTCGCAGCCTGAGGCTACCTGAACAGCATACCAGCGAGCCTGAATCTCCGGCACATCTGGCGATGCTGCCTGTCCCGTCGTTTCTGTGGAATAATCAGATTCTTCTGATGCAAAAGTCATGGCCCAAACACCTTTCCTGCGCCCCAGTTAAAGAAGTTATCCACCAAATAGATCAGGCTTGCTGAGAGGATTACCATCAAAAGCACGGCCAAAGACTCGCTAATTAGCTGCTGGCGGCTCGGCCAGACCACTTTGTCGAGTTCTTCTCTAGTTTCCTTAAAAAAACCCGCAGGATCGAACCCAGGCGCAGTCATTTCTTGAGTTTCTTGAGCTTCGTCTTTTTTCGCCACGATCGAATCCCCCTTCCGATTTCAGATTTTAGATTTCAGATTTTAGATTTTGTGAGTGGCTCGCGGCTATCTGATTTTTTGACACTAACCACTTACGCCCAAGTCCAAAATCTCAAATCCAAAGCCAGCACTTTTTTACAAGCTCAACCCATCTAACGGTGTATGTGCCGATCGCCCTCAAAGGCGATCGAGAAGCAACACCGAGCATTTGTTGATGGCCTTTGTTGCGAACCGCCCACAAAAATTAATTCTACCCGAAAGTCTGCGGTTTCGGCTGTTTCCAGCCAATTATCCGGGCGCTTTCGGGCAGAATTAAAATTTTGGTGATTCAGCGCGCCCTGGAGGACTTGAACCCCCGACATCAGGTTTTGGAGACCTGCGTTCTACCAACTGAACTAAGAGCGCACAGGTGAGGTTGCTGAAATTCGCTTAACCTCTAGATTTCTATTTTAACACAGTGCGCTCGGAAATGGGAAACTTTTTTTTGAATTTTTCAATTTCCCATTTTCTGTCTCTCCAAGAGGAAGCTGGGTGCATTCCTACAGGGAGCGATCGAACCGCTGTTTGACGCGAGTAGCTTTGCCGACGCGATCGCGCAGGTAGTAAAGTTTTGCTCTACGGACTTTACCGCGGCGCATGACTTGAACAGTAGCGATGCGGGGCGAGTGAATCAAAAACACCCGTTCCACGCCGACGCCTTGAAACACGCGGCGCACAGTGATTGTTTCATTAATGCCGCCGTTACGCATGGCAATCACAGTCCCTTCGTAGGGTTGAACCCGTTCTTTCGCGCCCTCTTTAATTCTCACGCCGACGCGCACGGTGTCGCCTACGTAAATTTCTGGTAGAACTTTGCTTAGTTCTACCTTGACTCTATTTATTTCTTCCGTCTCGATCGAACGGATTATTTCTGCTGCGCCTTTCATAAAATTTTCCAAAACTCACAATCCCCTATCATATATCGAACTGCCAGTTTTATCTCAAAAAACTTCTATGTTAAATACTTCCTTGGTCGTATTTCTGCAACTCGGGGCGATCGCGATACTAGCTTTGTACGTCGCCGCCAACTTGGGGGCTAACGATGTCGCGAACTCGATGGGGACATCGGTAGGATCGAAGGCGCTCACGCTGCGGCAAGCAATAATTGTTGCAGGCATACTAGAGTTTGCTGGTGCCGTGCTGTTCGGGCAAGGAGTTTCCGAAACTCTAGCAACAGGAGTTGTGAATGCAGAAGTGTTCGCAGACAAACCGCAGGTATTTTTGATCGGGATGGTGTCAGTGCTAGCAGCTTGTGGCTTGTGGCTGCAAATTGCTACCAGTCTAGGTTTGCCAGTTTCTTCGTCTCATGCGGTGGTAGGTGCGATCGCAGGTTTTAGCTGGGTAGCAGCGGGAATTCATGCGGTTGATTGGCCGACTATCGGCAGGATTTCGTTAACTTGGGTGGCGACACCTTTTGCTAGCGGTGCTTTAGCTGCACTATTTTATAGTGGGGTGAAGCATTGGATTCTCGATCGCCCCGATCCTTTATTTCAACTGCGCGAGTGGATACCTTGGCTGAGTGCAGCGCTGCTGAGCGTATTTGGGATAATTGTATTGCCGTCTGTTGTGGATGTGGCTTTGGTGCAGACAGGCGCGATCGACTTCGCGCGCGATCGACTTGGCTGGAATCTGCCAATTCACGATATTGCGATTGCTATCGGGAGTATTGCTGCGATCGGGCTTTCCCTCAATAGCTGGAAAAAGTTAGAGAAAGAAGGTTCGGCAGCGAGCAATGTGCGGGATGTAACAGATAGAAAGAATAAGCAAGAGGAAATATTCTCCCCATCTCCCACTCTCCCCCTCTCCCCATCTCCCACTCTCCCTCACTCTTCCATCGAGCAACAGATGGCGAGATTTCAAGTGCTGAGCGCTTGTTTTGTGGCATTTGCACACGGTTCCAACGACGTAGGGAATGCCGTTGCGCCTTTAGCTGCGATCGCCTACATCCAGCGCACAGGCTCCTTTCCCCTAGAAGATTTTAACGTTCCCCTGTGGATTTTAGTCCTCGGAGGCGCAGGAATCGTCATCGGTTTAGCCATTTGGGGTCAAAAAGTGATCGCTACAGTCGGGGAAAACATCATCCAACTGCAACCCAGCGGCGGATTTTGCGCGGAATTAGCCACAGCTACCACAGTATTATTAGCATCTCGCTTGGGTTTGCCGGTTTCCACATCCCACGCTTTAGTGGGTGCAGTTGTGGGAGTCGGGCTGATTAAAGGTTGGAAATCGGTACGCTGGAAAACTTTGCAGTCAATTGGTTCGGCTTGGGTGGTGACAATCCCGATCGCCGCCGGTTTGGGTGCTAGCATTTTCAGCATCGCCCAATGGATTTTAGTTAAATGAACGCGATAGGTGTGTATAGCCTTTCAAGCGAAAGATGAAGTACGACTGGGCATAGGGCATAGGGCATAGGGCATAGGCATCCGTGGGCATACCTCACTTTTTTGAGAACCGCGATAATTTCCTTCTCCAAACAATGCTTTAGCTGTCAAGCCAGCACTTCCATACAGGGCTTTCTCAACTGAATCTCAGTGCTGTTACTAAATTGTATAAAGTGTTTTACGGTGAGTATTAGTCTAGAAACCACAGGCGTTGCTGGGCAAATGATGCCGGAAAAATAAACACTTCGGCTTAGTCTGAAATATTCAGGCTTTGGCGATCGCTTTTCATTCAGTTAACAGTTGATGGTTGATGGTTGAAAAAGAAAATCAGTTGATAGTTGATAGTTGATAGTTGACAAAGGAAGTCAGAAGATTGGAGTAATGAATCGTCTGATTTTAAGCTCTTCCGATCGCGCTTGGGGCTTTAAACCAAATTCTTATCGTAAAGCAATTGTCAGAATTTTTAGATGCCAGATCTGTTGCCCTTGGAGAATGGGATGTGTTAGTTTTTTGATGAGACAGGTTGCTTTTGAGGGTGCGATCGCCTCTTCAAACTTTGGCGATCGCAAGATCGGAAATTTTAATATCAAAAATCCGGGTGCAAGAGTGTGTGAGAGACTTGGGCCCAGAAACCCGGTTTCTAGCCATTTAATGCTCAAATTATGCCTTTAGGGGTGAGGAGTCTCGGCCCTACCCTCAACTTTAGTTGTCGGGGAAGAGGTTATCCGGCTGGCGAGGCGGGTGAGTTAGAGGCGAGAATTACCCGGAGCAATCGGTGCAGAGGTCAAGCTGTAGTATGATTTCTAATTGCACAAAGTGTTCTTGGGGCGATTAAGAGCGGGATAGCTTCGCTTCACGCAATTTTCTAACATTTCTAGCTCAGCGACTACCATAGATTCAACAGCGTCCGCAATCTTTGAGACCAACTCACTAGAACTTGCGACCTGATGCAGCCAAAATACTTAAGAACACTCTCTCGTGCAGTTTAAATTAGAGGTTATAGGCTAATGGCGAACCGGAACAGATACTCGCCAAAAGGCGACGCAGGGGATGCACAATCAGCAGAACAAGTCCTCAACTCAGTGATGCAGGAACTGGACGCTTTGCATGAAAATGTCAAAGGTCAGTTAAACCAGGACATTACTCGGCTGCAAACTGAAAAAAATCACCTGATTGAAGATATTGAAGGCCTCCGGGAGCAATATCGCAAATTGCAGTCTCAGCAAATGGAATCTCTGTCTGGGCGATACATTCAGCAGCAGCAATTGTGGCTGAAGCAGTTGGCTCAAATTTTGGCTCACAATTTGCAGGATTTGTTGGTGCAGCGGTTCAACGAACTCAGCGCTAACTCGGGCCATTCTCTCAGCAGCCCAATTCCCAGCGGCGAATTCCCCATACCCATGCCCCCTAGCAACTATGACGAACGGGCCTCGGAGTTATTGGCGGCGCTCGATGAACGGATAGATCGCAGTTTCCAGATGCTAGAACAAGATTTGAGCAGCTATGAAAGCGAGCTATCCATGCGGCTCAACAACATGAAAACCCTCGAACTCCAAGGGGAAGAACTGCTACAAAATCTCGTCAACCGCATTCGGGAAGAACTCGTAGAAGAAGAATATCTTGACAATCCTTTCGACGCTCAAGATTCCTATCCCGAGGAAGCAACTAATTCTATCCGCCCGCAAGTTTTGCCGCCAACACCTGCGGATGCGCCGCGGCAAGCCGTTCCACAGCCTTCAGCAGCGCCTGCGGCAGTCGCAACAGCCACTTCTCAAGTGCAAGCAGGTTTGATTCTGGCTTTGTCTTCGGCGGTGGTATTGTCGCTGTTTAATGTTTGTTTGAGAATTCTAATTAAAAGCAGAAATCCTCGGATGATTTTTGGCGTGTTTGAGCTTGATGGGGTGGTGACTCGGGGTTTTGGAAATTCTCTGTTGATTTTGTTGATGCGGCTGATCGTGGTGATGGCTTTGATGCCAGTATTGGCAACATTTCTGTATCCTTCTGTCTGGAAAGATCTTAAACGGTTTTTCTACTCGCGCGATCTATCTTTGTGGAGCAAGGTTTTAGGAAGCGCATTTTTTCTGTTTTTGTCTCAGGTTTTGATTTATTTGGCGATCGGCAATATTCCGGCGGGGATTGCTATTACAATTTTCTTTATTTACCCGATCGTCACCGTACTGGGTTCTTGGTTCTTGTTTGGCGCTCGTCCGAGTACGATCGGCTTTTTGGCGATGTTGGGGATTACCGCAGGTCTGATTTTAGTTGGATCGCCGAGTTTTGCTGCGCCAGCTCCTGGCGGTGGCAATGTCGAGGTAGGAGTCGCCGCTGCACTGGCTTCTGGGATTACCTTTGCAGGTTACGTATTGCTAACTCAAATGGCCGCCGGCAAACTGCACCCGATTCCTTTTAGTTTAGTTAATTTCGGCGCGATTTTTGTATTTTCGTCCCTGAGTTTGTGGGTACCGCTGTCAGAGAATCTGGCTCCGAAAATCGACCAAAATGTTTGGCCTGGTTTGATTGTGGGAGGCGTTGTTTTAGGCGTACTGACACTATTTAGCTATCTTTTGAACAATTTTGCCATCCGGTTCGCGGGGGCGGCCTTAGCGTCAGTAATTGGCACTTTGGGCCCGGCGATGACAGCACTCTTCGGGTTTATAATTATCAATGAAAAGTTGCAGCCTGTAGCAATTCTCGGCATGGCTGTGGTGACATTGAGCGTGGCTGCGATGAGTGTAGAACGCATGGTAGCTCCTCAGAAAAAGGCTACTTAAGTTCAGTTGACAGTTGATAGTTGACAAAGGAAGGAAGAGGATTGGAGTAATGAATCGTCTGATTTTAATTTCTCCCTACAAGGAAGAGCCTTTAAACCAATTCTTTCTGGTAAAAACTGCTGTTGGTAGTGAGGACTTTAGTCCTAGGATTTTGAGGAATAAATTCCTCACTACGAACTTGTTTTATAAAGTGTTTGTAGCGGGGAATGCGAGTCATCCCATTTTGATTACTAATTAGGGCTTGCTGAAAAAGTCAGAAAACAGCATTTAGAAAGATGAGTGAATTTGAGATCGCCTCGACAATATAAGTTTTATCAATCTTGTTCTGGCGAAACATAGCTTTTACCAATAATTTAAGCCAAAAAACATCAAAAAAGGTTTTTGTTATGAAATAGACAGAAAAAAAGCCAAAAAGCCTGCCGTACCCTGGCAGAAAGATTCATCACCAGA
>NZ_JAEQCB010000155.1:0-11741 GCF_020738785.1 Microcoleus sp. PH2017_05_CCC_O_A
TGCCGAAGCCTCTTCTTTTGGGAGAAGATTCTTGTGTAGCTTGCGGGTAATCCTCTACCCATTTCAGGGTTAGTTTCTACCCAACGAATCGCACTCCAGTTCTAAACCCGTAGCTCCTAGCGTGGAAAGTGGCTTCATGGGCTGGTTCTAAGGCATATTTTGCTAGGCACTGCCAAGCTCTATCTGCTATGGTAGGTATTTTCAATATTCGGGTTGTCCCATCCTTTTTAGGAATTGGAATTTCCCGAAGCTTGCTGTGATGCCAATTGTTGTAATTGGTCTTGAGGACTGACTCAAGTGCAAATCGTTCCTCGAATGAGAGGGATTTTTTGCCATCAATACCCGCCGTCTTTTTACCATTGTTTAGCTGCGTTACTTGACGAATAGCCAATAATCTAGCTGCACGAGATTTCAGAATAAGTTTCTGTAAAGACTGCGCTTTCCGCCTGTCTCCAACTTGAACCGCTTTGAATACGCGCTTTTGCAGGCGGAATAAACCTTGACGGAATTGCTTCCACTTTAGATTTATCCATGATTCAGTGATATTTCTATCCTGCCTAACCATACTCTGCTCCAATTTGTATTTTCTGAACACCTTGCAGCAATTACGCTGCATCCTACCCGAATTGAAGGAGTTCCGCTGCTCGTCTAGCCTACATCGGGGTTCGACCACCCCTAGACCTTCCATCCGTTTTTCTTCGTTCCCTCAGAGAGATTGTTATGTCCCGTTAGGTGTAGCCAATTCAACCATTGGATTCCCTGGACTCTTACCGCTATTGTCTAAAGATGCGGTGGGAATATCTCCAATCAAGTCAGGCTTTTCAAAGTTGCGCCCTGCTTACCCATAGGTTGCTTTTCTAGGCTCGGTTTCACCGTGAGGACTTCCTATTAACGCCAGTGTCAATCCGCAACGGTTGTCTGATTGCGTCCTGTTCCCAGCTTCGACCTCCCGAAACCGAGTCGGGTCATCGTGGGCAGATAAGGGTTCACATCGAGTCTGATGGACAGGGTTTTCACCTGTATATCTCCGAGAGTTCAACTCTTTTCCGTTGTTGGTTAGAGTTGGATTAGCTATGTACGGACTGTTTACCGTGATTTGCCAATCAACGAGTCGCACTTAGACTTGAGATGCTAAAAGATTCACGCCCAGTACAAGACTGCCCTAGACCGTTTGGGGAGGTTGAAGGACAAAACAGGATGCTTGTTCACCTGGGTAAAAATGTTTAACAAAAATGTCAATGTTATCGTACTTCCTAACTAAATCAAAGAATTCTCGCTGGAAAGTGCGATCGAGGCCATAACTTTTTATGGCTAGTTGAGGTTACTGAGTATTTGTGTGATAACGATCACTAATTAATGTTAGTAGTATCACATAGAAGCAACGTTTTCGATCACGACAGGCAGGCGAAAATAGCCGATAGTGGTACTGTGATGTTGAAAATTTGACAATCCCACGGTAGACGTGTTTTACTCAACTGGCGATCGAGCAAGTAATTTCACAGAGGCCTGCCCGCGTGCCGTGAAAGTTGGTTGCACCGTCACTCGGCGCGATCCGCTTCGGCCCATCAGAGTGCTAATGTCTCAGGATTTCTCACAAAGGGAAAGCCAGAAATACACTTCTGGGAGCAGGATAATCTGTGTCTAAATGTGCTTCTAGCTAGCGTACAGACCAAGGTTATATGCTAGCTATAAATCGCCAAGACATTCGCAAAAATTACCAAAAAACACCAGAAAAACCATGATATATGTTTAACAAAAAGAGAATAAATGGTATTCCTTAAAAGTCAACTATTGCAGCTAATGTTGCGGTCGATCAGTTAACTGATATCAGTATTAGCAATGATGCTTGTGCCATCCAATACCAAACTGACTCATAAACCGGGTCTTTCACCAAAAGACGCGTTCCAGCCCTTGCTCCAGGTAAAAAAAAACAAGCTTCTGAGCATCTGAGTAAGTCCAGGCATGAAAAAGTTTAATTGAGATAGCTTGTCTATTCCTTTCTTGGCAAGCAAAAGGCGAGCATTTAGGAGGGGAGAAGATTTTTCTCCCCAGTCAAAAAAAACAATTGTATAGTGCGAATCCTCGTGAGGTAATTGATATGGCTGGAGTATGTAAACTTAGCATCACAGAGACCACAGAAGAACTAAAAAGCCTGTTAACCGAACAAAAAACGGCAAGCGGCTTTCAAAAAATTCAAGCACTTTACCTGTTCAAAATTTGTCACGTTAAGACAGTTAAAGAATTGGCAATGACGATCGGCGTAAACCGCATTACTGTGCAGCGGTGGCTGAGAAAGTACAGATCTGATGGACTTGAAGGACTCCTGGAAACCAAGCACAGCGGTGGCAGGAAGCCGGCGATTCCTCCTCTGGCCCGCGCTAGTTTGGCAATGCGCCTCAGCGATCCCCAAAAAGGCTTTAAAAGCTATGGAGAAATTCAAGAGTGGTTGCAGCAGGAATACAGCATAGAAGCTTCCTATAAGGCCGTTTACGCAACAGTCAGATACCAGCTCAAAGGCAAGTTGACGAAAGTTTAGATAGACAGTTCATCCCAAGTCTGGTTAATCACCGTCCAATTGTTGATACTCAGAGTTTAAAGCTGTTGATGACTTTGGTTGTCACTAAAAACTCACTACTTCTTTTTGAACTAAGATCGCTCTCACCAACTGCCGATCGTATAAATTATCTGTTGTGCCGATTGGGTTGAGGGGGAAAATATTTGATGGTTTTCCCTGGTTGGTGAAAGATGCTTAAGCAATGCGCCCGAATTCATAACTTGCAAGTTGTGTCTAATTTGCAGGTTTTGTTATAGAAGAATGAAGAAGTCATTAGTCATCAGTCATCAGTCATCAGTCATCAATAACGGCTTGCTTCAGGATAAAAAGAAGGAAGAAGCCAGCCTTTAGTTATCGTCGCGAGAGACTTTTCTTTGCAGTTGATCGCATGAGTAAAGCGATCGCGCGCCAGAACTTCCCAACCATCAGTCATCAGTCATCAATAACGGCTTACCTCAGGAGAAAAAGAAGGAAGAAGGCAGCCTTTAGCGATCGTCGCGAGAGACTTTTATTTGCAATTAATCGGATGAAGAAAGCGCACGCCAGAACTTCCTAACCATCTGGCGGGGCTGGTATATGTAAAAAAATGGCAGCGACTAAGGCAAAAACCGATCCAAAGCAGCTTTCAACTCTTCTATTTCGGTATCGATATTGCCTTCTTTCGCGGCTCTGGCAATGCACTGAGTTAAATGTTCGTCAAGAATGATTCTTGCTACGCGATCGAGCGCGCCTCGAACTGCTGCAACTTGCACGAGAACTTCGGGACAGGGACGGTTTTCTTGTACCATGGTTTTGATGCCCCGGACGTGTCCCTCAATCCGAGATAAGCGATTAACCAGCCGTCGCATCGATTCTTCATCGTGATGGTGAGGGTGGACTGATTGATTGTCGTGATGGTGGTGGTGGGAATTTGAGGGTACGGATTTGTCAGTAGAAGTGTCAGATATAATCATCAGGGTTGTGCCATTTGAGATTTGAGATTTGAGATTTGAGATTTGAGATTGGGGATTTGGGAATAAGTTGTTCCGTAGTGGTTTAGAACGCTGGACTACAGTTTAATTCTTTTTTTGAAACTGGTATTACTAGGGAAATTTTTCACGTTAGAATTGAGAATATGTTGAGTTTGTGCTGGCTCCAGACTCGTGTATTGTAGCTGTGTGAACGACCCAACACTCTACCCGAAGCGGGTAGAGTGTGGGCTTCCAAGTTCAAGGGCAACAGCCTCGGCGACAGTGGATTTTTGCCCATATCGTTTTGGTCTTACATTGCCTCCCTTGGCAGTAACGCTGGTTCCCAACGTCAATAACCGTAAGCCTTCATTTTTAATATTGATTGCCGCGTTAATGTCTCTGTCGTGTCGATTGCCACAGTGGGCACAGTCAAATTCACGCACAGATAGATCCATTTTTGGCAGCGACAGTAAAGTATTAGAACACAGATGAGATGATGGAAAAAATCGACCTACTTCTAGATAGACTTTGCCTTCTGCTTCTGCCTTATATTTAAGCATGGTGCAGAATATTCCCCAGCCAGCATCACTGATAGATAAGGCAAGATTGTGATTTTTGACCATGTTCTTTACTGCCAGATTCTCGACCACAATCACTTGGTTTTCGTTAACTATCTTACGGGATAGTTTGTGTCGGAAATCTTCACGCACTCTAGCTATTTTTCCGTGGACTTTGGCTACAGCACCTGAAGCCTTTCGTCGTCTGTTGGTAGTTCGATCCTTTTTTCTGGATAACTTACGCTGTTTGCGTTTGAGGTTACGTTCGTGCTTCTTCAAATGTCGAGGGTTCTGGTATTTCGAGCCATTAGATGTAACTACAAAGTCTAGTAAACCGAGGTCAATACCAATGGCTCTACCATCTTCATTAGCGACTGGGTTTTCTATACCATCATCCATCAGTAGGGAGGCGTAATAACGACCATCAGGCATTCTAGATACCGTCACAGTCCTTAATTTACCAACAAGAGCGCGATGAATTTTAGCCTCAACCACTCCAAGATTACCAGGGAATTTAATCTCAGTATCGCTCAGAATTTTAACGTTCTGAGGGTACTGCATTGATTGTCTACCTTGACGTTTCTTGAAGGTCGGATATCCTGTTCGGCCATCAAAGAAATTGATAAAAGCTTGGGACAGATTAAGTACAGAGGACTGGAGGCATTGCGAATAACACTCTTTGAGCCATTCATGCTCAGTCTTCCATACTGGAATCTGTTTCTTCATCATCAAAGCCGATATACCTTTCCCAGTCTCCTTATAGGTTTGGGACATGGTAGCCAGAGATTGATTCCACACCCATCGAACACAGCCAAAAGCCCCTGCCAAATGACTCTGCTGTTCTTGGGTAGGATAGATTCTGACTTTGACTGCTTTTAACACGATGCTTTTATCACAAAATGCTTACATATGATAACACAGATACAGACCAATCAAGGGATTTTGTTCGCCTGCTCATACACCCGCGCATCTCCCGCTGGCTGTGACGAGAGCGCCTTGTGCGCGGGTGCAATCGGCGGACGATCGCGCATTCATCCCGTCGCTCACGGATTGTACAGGTAGAGCGCGGGGATGAATGCTGTTTCAGCTAAATATATTTAGGATCTTCATAGCGGGCGATTATTGACTCCGCTCGATCGCACGCCTTTACTAGAATAACCCAGACTACCCAATATTGACGCTATGCGACTATTTAAGTTTTTTGGCTCCGCACCCCGCACCGATCGCTGGTTCGGACTCATCTTAGGAATGACGATCGCCCTGAGCGCTCTCTTCATCAATGCTGCACCCGCTTCTGCCGCAGACGGCAAAAATCCGCCCAACTGGCAGGAACAGCCCAAAAAAGCCGTGCAGCAAGTACATTGGAGTTCCCCAGCAACTCTCCCAAATCCGCAAATGCTAGCGCTGCGGAGCCCGGAACTCCCGGTGGCTGTGGCGGCAGATACCAGCAGTTTTGTGACGGCGGCAGTCGATCGAGTCGGGCCTGCTGTTGTCCGGATTGATACCGAGCGCACTGTCAGCCGCAACCTCGACCCCTTAATGGAAGACCCCTTCTTCCGCAGATTTTTGGGAGAAGATTTGCGGAGCATGACGCCCAGACAAGAACACTTGCGGGGTCAAGGTTCTGGCTTCATCATTGACAAAAACGGGATTGTGTTAACCAATGCTCACGTGGTTGACAAAGCCGATCGAGTAACTGTCACCTTAAATGACGGCCGGACATTTCCAGGAGAAGTCCAAGGTACTGACGAAGTAACAGATTTGGCTGTTGTCAAAATTAATACCAAAGGTGTTAACTTGCCCGTGGCAGCACTGGGAGATTCCGATGCGGTGAAAGTCGGTGATTGGGCGATCGCCGTGGGCAACCCCCTCGGATTTGACAATACCGTCACTTTAGGCATTATTAGCACTTTGAAGCGATCGAGCGCAGCCGTCGGCATTCCCGACAAGCGCCTCGATTTCATTCAAACCGACGCCGCCATCAATCCCGGCAATTCCGGCGGGCCGCTGTTGAACAGCAGAGGAGAAGTGATTGGCATCAACACGGCGATTCGGGCGGATGCAATGGGTATTGGGTTTGCGATTCCGATCGACAAAGCGAAAGCCATCTACGCCCAGTTAGCCAAGGGAGAACAAGTCAGCCATCCGTTTTTGGGGATTCAGATGATTGCTTTGACTCCGGAAATGGCCAGAGAGAATAATTCTGACCCCAATGCTCCTTTGATTGTGCCCGAAGTTACAGGGGTATTGGTGATGCGAGTTGTACCCAATACGCCTGCTGAGAAAGCCGGGATTCGGAAAGGAGATGCGATCGTTCAAATTGAGGGCGAGAAAGTGACTCAACCCGAACAATTGCAAAATTTGGTGGAAAATAGCCAAATCGGTCAAATTTTGAAACTGAAGGTGCGCCGGGGTTCCCAAGTTAAGGAAGTTGCCGTGACAACTGCTCAATTGAGAGATTTTTAGAGCTGAAGGGGAAGGGGGGAAATTGTTAAAAACTCCCCCCAAAAAGTTTGTAGTGAGGACTTTAGTCCTATCTTGATAGTTCTAGCTAATAAATGACTTAAACGGAGTGGAAAATATTGAACTCAAAAAAGTCACACAGCTCTAATTTAATGGGTTATGGAGGTTCCGATCGCTCCTGTGCGATCGACCCACAACAGTCAATCAACTCTCAGCAGTCGATCGATCATAGCAATCGATATGTTATCTATATTCGTGTGGGTTCGTAAAAAAAATCTGGAATGGAAACAGTTATTTTTTCCAAGACTGCCCTTTGATATACATAATAAGCAACAGCAAGATCAAGGATTCCCATACCAAATGGCGAATATACGGTTGGCTTGTGTATGTCTAAAGTGAGTTTTCCTTGAATAAGTTGATCGATAGTTCCTGTAACAAAATCTCGGTTTCCAACTTCTTGCTCGGTAAGATGCAAAGATGTTGCAGATTTTAAACAGTGATCTACATCATCGACAATGTTGTTTGACTCAAGAATAATTTTTGATGATAAATCTCGCAAAGATAAATGCAAAATAATTGGATTGTGGGAAAAGACACTAATATCGTCAATATATGGTGCATCAGCCGTTGTAGTAAAACTAATCAAATCACAAGATGAAATCAGGTTTTCTTTGGTCGATGAGATTTGAACTTCCTTGATTCCTCTCTCTTGAGCATACTCTTTCATCGCCATACTGTACTCATCAGCTAAGTCAAACAAATCTAGTGCAGATATTGTCCAACCAGTATTTAGCAAAAATTTCAAGACATAACGAGCAATTAGTCCGCATCCAACAATCCCCAATCTTTTGACTGTTTTTGGTTTGATAAGATTTTGGGCTGCTAAAACTGCTGAAGCGGCGGTTCTAGAAGCACTTATAATCGAGCCTTCAAGACAGGCTATTGGATATCCAGTTTCATAATCATTGAGAATAATCACCGCAGATGCACGAGGGATTCCATGGGCGATATTTTTGGGAAAACTGGCAATCCATTTTATCCCTGAAATATTGAATTCTCCTCCCAAATGTGCAGGTAAAGCAATGATTCTCGCTTCTGGCTTTTCTGGATATTTCAAAAAATAACTATCTGGGTTTATGGTGTTTTTGTCTCCATGAGTAAGATATGCTTTTTGAACTAAATCAATTACATTCGCATAGTTAGTTTGGAGTATTTCATTAACTACTGAACCAGAAATAACTGTAAAATTTTGCTCTATGGTGTTTGTTTTCATGGAATTAATTTTTATTGGTCTTTATATTGCGTTAAGGCAATGAGGAAAGCGTTCCGAAACCCACCGATCGTCATAAATTGTATCTAGGTAGCTCTCTCCTAAATCAGGACTTATTGCTACTATACTTTTCGCTGCATCCAGTTTATGTGCATAAGCTTTGATGCCTGCCAAAACTGTTCCAGTCGAACCTCCGACTAAAAATGTTTTTTCGCGTAGTAAATATCGACACATTTTTATCGTGTCCTCTTCTTTAACTACTACAATATCATCAATTAGACTTTTATCTACCAATTCTGGTTTTCGACTTGTACCTAGTCCTGGAATATATCTTTTACTAGAAGGTAAATCGAAAGTAACCGAGCCAAAGGTATCAACTGCAATAACTTTTGTTTTTAGCTTGCGATCTCTAATGTATTCAGCACATCCCATTAATGTACCTGTAGTACCTGCACCAATAAATAAGTAATCAACCTCTGAAAAGCTTTCAAAAATTGAATGTGCTGTACTCAGATAATGTGCATTTTTGTTCTCGCAGTTCGCATATTGATTCAGCCAAAATAAATTTTTATTTTCTTTAAGCAATCGCTTAATTAAATCAATTCTGCTATTTAAAAATCCTCCATTTTTATCTCTATCTTTAACAATTACAAGCTCGGCTCCGAACAATTTTATATATTTCTCATTCCTAGACGAAATGTTTGGATCGCTGATACAGGTAAAGCGATATCCTTTAGTCGAACAAGCTAGGCTAGCCGCCACTCCTAAGTTACCAGACGAAGATTCGATAATATGGGTACGATCCGGTGATATCTCTCCTTTTTCTTCGAGAGCCTCTATCATACGTATAGCAGGTTTTATTTTGATAGACCCTGCTGGATTAAATCCTTCAACCTTCAAAAATATATCTGCTTTCAAAGACAAAAAATTGTTTAATTTACAAAAAACTTTGTCGAGAACCAGTTCCAAACAGTTTTCAGCAATCAATGGAGATATCATCAAACCTGAGCAAGATGATTTGAAATTCTCAGACAAAATTAAGGGTGTTTCCGTATCTGGTGCATCGTAAAAATTCATAAATTTCTTAAAAGTCTTGGATGGAGAAGAAACAGTTTATGTGATGTTTTTGTTTTACATACTTTCGAGCTTTCTCTATCAATAATATCATGATGTTATTGCTTCTGGGATGGGGGGGGGGTACCCCTCATCTCAAAATGACATTCCACAAGTATTATGGAAGATAAGAATGTTAAGTATCTGAACAAAAAAACTACAAAAAATTTGTATTGCTTGAAGGAATGATTAACAACTATGCTCACATCTGACTCAAAAAAGATTAAGTTATTACGTTATAAGGGACTTATTATGGTGCTGGTGGGGGCCACCTTATGGGGACTTTCTGGTACGGTGGCACAAAGGCTTTTTCAAGATGAGGGATTTACTCCTGGTTGGCTGGTAACAATGCGCCTGCTAATCTCAGGAATATTGTTATTAATAACTGGATGTTTCCGAAAGAATTTCCATCAAGTTTTTGCTGTGTGGCACGATCCCAAAGATCGGATTCGATTAGTGATTTTTGGAATTATTGGTATGTTGGGAGTACAGTATACCTATTTCGTGGCAATTCAAACCGGTAATGCTGCTACAGCAACCTTATTGCAATATCAGGCTCCATTATTTATTATGGTTTACTTAGCAATAAAGTACAATCGAATTCCGAATTATCAAGAGTTTATAGCCCTAGGATTTGCCCTGTTAGGTACATTTCTTCTCGTAACAAATGGATCTGTTCACCAGTTGTCTGTCTCCAGCACATCAATAGCATGGGGATTAAGTTCTGCAATTGCACTTGCATTTTACACATTATATCCATCAGGTTTGCTACAACGTTGGGGTTCTGAAGTAATCATTGGGTGGGGCATGATTATAGGAGGTATTGCATTATGCCCGATCGCTTCTCCTTGGCAAATTCAAGGTCAACATTGGTCTGTAATTACTGGTTTGTTAGTAAGTTTTGTGATTGTATTTGGCACAGCAATCGCTTTTTATCTCTATATAGACAGTCTTCGATACATTACACCTACAGAAGCCAGTTTATTAGCCAGTGCAGAGCCTTTGTCGGCTGTAGCTGCATCAGTTATTTGGCTTCGCTTACCACTGAGTCTTTTTGAAGGTATCGGTGGACTATGTATTGTTGGTACAGTGTTGATGTTGTCCCTACGTCCCAGAAATTAAAGCAAAACATTATTAAATTCAACTAGAAAGATAATTGATCGGAGCGATCAAAAATTAGTTTTTTGATAGATATATAAATCAAGAAAGTTTATCAGCTTGCAGCCGTTAACTAAACTGTAATTTAAATCAATAGAGGTTCATACTAACCGTGAAAACAAACAATCAGCCTTGTAATTTTTTCTTAATGACTGAAAATAGCTTTCATCCAACTTATTTAGTGTCACAATGGTACACCAAATTCCAAGGAAACCCATTTTTTAGAGGTATTCTCATACGAGATGATAAAAATGATGCTTCACACCAGAGTAAAGAGCGATTTCATCAATTACATCAGAAGGAAAAACTTTTAACAAGTGATTCTCTACAGGAAATCCAAACATTATATGGTGGACTTAGTAAGACGGAAGAAGCTATGATAAGATTATTTGGAATACCTGCATTGGCACAAAACTCATTTCAAAAAAGTATCTTTTTAGGTAAAACTATAAATAGTGAAAAAGTGAAGGAGTGGCTACAAATAGAATGTAAAAATGAAGGTAAGATTTGTATGTTTGTGTTTTTGGATAAGATTCTTAGTCCTTGGTGGATTGAATTAACAGAAGGTAACATTATTAATGCTCATTCTGCTGTTCTTCCTTATGCAAGAGGTATGTTTGCTATCGAAAATATGGCATCTCGTGGTGATATCGAAGAATTTCAACGAGTTGCTGGAGCGTCTGTTCATTATGTAGATGAAGGCGTAGATACTGGCCCTATTATTCGGGCTGTCAGAATAAAAGATCCCTTTGAATTTCAATCCTTGTCGGAGGTAAAAGCTTATAGTTATAAGCTGGCTTTCGATCTTCTGATACAACAAGCTTCAGAAATGATCGAAAATCCTCAAATACAATCTGTGGGGATCAAAGCCTATCCTACACTCATCAGTCCTGTATTTTCTAGAAAAGACTACACTCCCCAGGTCGAAGAACTCGCCGAAAAGAGATTTATAGAAATGAAACAAGATTCAGTCAACGCTATAAAAACAAAAACAACCTATAAGAAAATTCCTACGGGATAGATCCTCGACTTCTTTAAGAATTCGGGGATCTGGGTATAAAGTAAAGTCACCAGCCAGCAGATGCTTCCCAGTCGGTAATCGCTGCTTGCTGCCATGCTTCATCCTCATCGGTTAATTCATCGCTCAGTTCATCCAGCAATAAACAGGCTTCTACCATTGCCTGTTGTTCTTGTTGTTTGCGCCATGCTTGCAATAAAACCTCAACTAGCCGACTGCGATTTCTACACGCTGGTCAATGTAACGCACTAACTCATCTGGCAAAGAGATATAGCAATCCTAAATCATTATCAAGGTTATGATATAATTATATGCAATACTTGATTGTCACAAAAAGATGAATAAATTACAACCACAAAAAGTATCCGCTCAATAATTCGGGGTAGCAGAGGAAAAAAAGTAAGCAGAGTGCACAAAGTGTTATAAAATAGGACACATGACGCCAAAGACTATTTCACAAGACAAGTCATCCTCCAATATACTGCAAACCATCGACCCCTCAGGTATTGCAGACCAATCAATGCGTCAGACAGTAGAACTCTTACTGAACCTAATAGAGCAATTACAATTAAAAGTCAAAGACTTAGAATCAGAGAATCAACGGTTAAAAGATGAAAACAACCGATTGAAGGGAGAACAAGGAAAACCAGACATCAAA
>NZ_JAEQCB010000156.1:0-11633 GCF_020738785.1 Microcoleus sp. PH2017_05_CCC_O_A
TCCAATTTGCTCCCCCCACTTCCGGGGATTAGAATTCGGAACCGTCGGTTTGTCTTCAGGGTCAATATTCACAGCGTAAATATAACCATCAGCCGCAGTCGCAAACAGCTTGCGCCCGTCACTGCTAACCGCAATCTGGCGCAGTCCTGACGTAGCATTAACTGAGATAGTCCGAACAACTTCGTTATAGCTTGGCGAGTCAGGATTGACATCCAGAACATAAATGCTGCCCCGTTTAGAGTCCGTTATGTAAGCATAATTATCCCAAGGGTCAATAGATATTGCTCCAGGAGATGCACCACTGGGCAAATTAATATCATCAACAGCAGCCGTAGAAGCATCAGCATCAACCGGACGCCGCGCCAACAAATCCACCATCGCCACCCGCCCCGTATATTCCAAAGGTACATAGGCGCGAGTCGCATTACTGGTGACAGCTAACAATCCCGGACGGTCTAAGGTTGTCCCTACCGTTGTCCCCGGTATCCCCACCGATAAATCCTTGGGAGGCTTCTGTTGCGCGCTTGGAGGGGTCGGAACTGAACTGAGAGCGTCAATTACCTGAATTTTGTCACTAGAGCGCTGTGCTACCAGTATTAGGTCAGAAAATACAGGCTTTAATTGGAGGTCTTCAAAACTCGAACGTTTAACCACCTCAGAATCAACAGGGCCAGGGCCAAAACGCTCTTTCTGCTGCCGCGACAGCACAATTTCCGACTCGCCCAAAGGTACGCTGATAGGAGCTTTTATCGCCACTTTATAGCGGTTTTCTCCCAGGGAACTACTGAGTCCCGGTACAACAGTGCCTGAGTAGCTCTTACCGGACACCTTGAAGTCAACCTTCAAATCCCCGAAACTAGCACCCAGATTGCCGTTGAGCCCATTGAGGAAATTGCTACCTGTTAAGAATATTACAGGTTCGCTGTTGGAGAACTCCAGTTGCGCCGACTCTAGCGATGGCGGTTCCAAGGGAATTGCTAGCCCACTGTCTGGCCCATTGAGAACTGCTGAAACTGTAGGAACTCCTTGTGTATTGAGTTGTACCTGAGCCGTAGTGACGACAGTTTCCCCAACTTTGGGAATTCCGATTATTTCCAGTGGCTGGTTTGAAGATTGGGCTAAGTAAGCTAATAGTGATGTTGTTGCCTCGAATTGATTTTCTGTGGCTGCGACTGCACCAATTCCACTCGTTTTTGCTCCTAAATAACTATTCTCAAAGTTAAGGTTAGTCGAAAGGTTAATTAGTCCTGAATTAGCTTTTGTGCTGGCGTTAACAATTGAACTGACTGATGGCATTCCTGCGGGTAATAATCCAATTGTATAAGTCCCGCTCTCTGTCACGCCTGGAAAGGGTGGGGAAGTGGTGCGGATGTAGCCGTCTGCACCTACTACTCCTGATTCTTGTATCAGCCAAGTTTCGTTCCAGCTATCAGTCCCAGTCGGTAGCGACCCCTTCCGCATAAATAAAACTTCGGTGCCGATTGGTACGCCAACTGGCGCTGGAATTGCCAATTGGACGGGTATCTTCAAGGGGGTGTTCCCCAATTCTAAATTGAATCCGCCAGCAAATTTCATGCTGTCGGGGAATGGCAGTGGTAGTGAAGTGCTGCTAAGTGGCGTTATGTTAACTGTTGTATCTTGAGTTAAGGCAGTAGGAGCTACCATTACTACTGAGCCGTCGCTGCCTTGCACGACTCCGCCATCAACTCCTAAAGTAGCAGGGCCTATCAAAGGCTTTTCTACGCGCACTGGAACTACTTTTTCTGCTGCTCCATCGATGACGGTGACGCTGGCAATTCCTTCACCTACAGCAGTAATTACGCCGTCTGAATTTACTTGCAATACATTGGGGTTACTGACGAAGTAGCGAGTGCCAGTAGAGCCGAATTTGAGGTCTGGAGAGTCGGTAAGTCCTTGAATTCCTACCAGTAAGGAGCGCTTTACTCCTGTTGTTAATGTTACTGCTTTGGGGTAAACATCTAAGCCGTAAATTTCTGCTAGTAGGGCGTTCCATTCGTCATCGTTAGCAGGAATTGGCAGTTCGCCTATTCGTGCCGCAGTCACGGCTTGAATGTTGTTGCGAGATGCTGTAAAAATTGAGGTTCCGTTGGCTAATCCTGTGATTTTTCCGAAGGGGTCAATGGGTGCTATTTCTGGATTTAATGATGTGTATGTTAAGTAAGAATCTGGCAGCACTACGCCTTTTTGGTCGGCGAAGTCTCCCAGCACAACTAATTTTGTATTGTCTCCTGGATAAAGCTGAGGGTTGCGATTGGCGAAGTCTAAGGAAAGTAGCGGGGCTCCGCTGACGTTGACTGTTACTTTTGCTGGTATTCCACTGTTATAGCCGTCGCTGGCTATGAAGTCAAAGCTGGCGATGCCTGAGAATCCGGGTGTGGGTTTGAAGGTTGCTGTTTTGGTAATGGGATCGAATTTTACAGTACCGTTAATTGGGTTGAGCGTGTTGTAGGAGATGGGGTCGTTTTCGGGGTCTGTTGCTTTACCGATTAAGGGTATGATTGTCTCCAATTCTGCATGGGTGTTGGTTGAGAATGGGGAGGTGACTGGTGGTTTGTTGGTGATGAAGCCGAAGTTGTTGTTGAGGAGAGTTTGGTCTACTGAGTTGATGATTCCATCGCGGTTGAGGTCGAGGTTAATTGTATAATTGGGGTCTGTTGCTGTGCTGCCTAGAGCGTTATTTAGGAGTTGTCTGTCTGTTGTATCAACTCGGCCGTCGCTGTTGATGTCGCCTGCTATGTTTAGTTTGAGAGTGTATGCGCTACTTGATGCGCTGTTCAAGTTAAGCAGGTTTAAGCCTGATTTTTTGATGGCAAATAGGGAGTAGTTACTGTTTGTGTTGGTTGATATGGAAATTGGTGTGAGTTTATCTATTTCGGGTAGTTCGGGGAGTTTTTGATTGTCTTTTGATTCTACTGAAATTCCAACGAGTACGGTGTCTGAATCTGTGGAATTGAGTTCGGAATTGGCGATGCTGAAGGTGTATTGATTCGCTGAACCTGCTTCGTTATTACCTGATGCTGTTTTGGTTGTAAATGTGTAAGCGCCACCTAAGTCTGTAGGTACTTTGTTATTGGTTCCAGGCGGATCTATGGGCAGTATAATTGGGGGCGGCAGGGTATCAAAGGCTCCTTGAATGTTGGGCCCTGGTGTCGGTTGTGGGGGAGAGTACAAGCCCAAGGGGTCAAAGTCAATAATTGGCGGCAAGTCGCCATCGGGGGAAGTTGGGCAAGTACCCGCACCGCTATCTGCAAATAAGTGTAAATTTGTCGCGTGGGCTAGGGTGTGATGAAATTTTTGGGCCCAGTCTGAAAGGTCAAAACTTAGAAAACTTAGAGAGTTGAGAATCTGATGCAGCGCGTCATGGTCATCCACACCACCAGGAACTAGGGCGCTGGGGGTGATAATTCGTTCCAGGATGAATGTCTTTCGTGGGCGACGAGTTTTTGGGGGAGAATTCTCAACCCCTTTATTTTTGCGGACTTGAAAGCCTTTTGAATGCCAGACCATACACTGAAGCCCCCGTTTTTAGTAGTGACCTTGAAAACCCAGGCAGTTAATTGAGTATAGGACTTACGCATTTGGGCCGAGAAACCGGGTTTTTTGCGAAAATACTTCGTGTCGCCCACAGATTTGGTGAAAAACCCGGTTTCTGACCACCCGTGCGTAAGTCCCGACTTAACTAAGGAAGAGGGGGAATCTATATCTCAAAATCCGAGTGAAGATTCTCCAACGATTCTTTATGGCCCTAAACTCAAATCAACGGTACTGTGGATACCGCACCCAGACGGCTATTGGATACTCCGCAACTCCGAAGGCGTTACTTGCTTGCAAGTTGACAATTCTGACAAAGAGGTAATGGAAGAATTGGGCTTCAAGCCGATCGGCGATATCGCAGACATCTATGACATTACTTTGGAGGATTTGCAATACTTGCTGCGGATGCTGGCAGAAACGGGAATGTTAGAGGGAACCCAACCTCCAAAACCACCCCCAAACAAATTCAACATTCAGCAATTATTGTCTTTGCAAATTCCCTTGTTGAATCCCGATGCTTGGCTAACTAAACATACGGGTAAACTCCGCTGGATTTGGACTTGGCAATTTGCCTTTTTTCTGGGTGTTTTAATCAGTGCTTCTCTGGCTGTGTGGCTGGCTTTGGCTGACGAGGTTTCTGCTTCCAATCAACAGGTTTGGGCTACAGGGGAAATTACAACTCTGTTAACATTTGTGCTACTGATTATGGTAGTAGTTGGTCTGCACGAATTGGGTCACGCTTTTACTTTGAAGCACTACGGTGGTGTTGTCCCAGAAATGGGGCTGCTGTTTTTATGTTTGATACCGGGATGCTATACGGATACCACAGATCAGTATAGTTTAGTGAGGCGGAAGCAGCGCGTTTTTGTAGTGGCAGCAGGCGTGTTGGTGCAGGTGGCTATCTGGGCTTTTTCGGTTTGGGTTTGGGTTTTGTCTAAGCCTAATTCTGGATGGCATTTTGCTAGCTATTTGCTGATGATAGCTACGCTTGTCACTGTAGTTTTTAATCTCAACCCTTTGAATAAGTTTGATGGCTATTATTTGCTAGTTGCTTTGACTGGGATTAACAATTTGCGATCGAGGTCTTTTCAATTTTACGATCGTTTGCTGCGACGAGAACAGATTTGGGAAGAACCTTCAGACTGCTGGACTTTGGCTGCTTATGCTCCTTTTAGCATAGCTTATACGGTCTGGGTTTTAGGTTATCTGTTGTCTGCTGTTGTTGATTGGGCGGTGCAAAATATGCCGAGGTTTATCGATTTTTATAAGTTTAACTTGCTGTCTGGCAGTTAAACAAATAAGCGAGAAAGTTCAGTGATTATTTAGGAGTGTGTCGTAATGAATGGATATCAAAAATTAGGAGTAGTGGTTGTTTCTGGGGCTTTGGGTTTTTCTGCTTTCAATTCGATCGCAATTCCTGTACAAGCTGCTGTTCTCACGCAAACTTATACGGTAAATTTGAAGCAGCAGCCAGTTAATAGTACGCTGAATGGGGTGCTGCCTAAGTTTAATTCGCTGTTAGGGACGCTGTTAAAGGCTTATGTTAAAGTTGAGTCAACGGTGAACAGTGATATCAGCATTGTTCCTGCTAGCAATTTTACTGGGACGGCGGTAACGAATGCTCAAATTGCTGTGAATTTACCGAGTTTAAAAGCTGACCCGAATTTGGTTTTGAGTTTGTTTGCAAATCCGCCGGAAATGAGTATTGAATCGGGGGCTGCGGGGGCTAGAGGTGGGAGTGCGAGTGGTATTGTTTCAAGGAGTTATAGTTCGCCACAGTACCTAAATATGTTTAGTGGGTGTGCTGGGGATTTAATTGCTGCTAGTATTGTGGCTATGGGTACTGTGAGAGTTTTAGGAACGCCTACAACGGTCACTTACGCGGGCACTGTCACGACTGACTCAAAGCTTACTCTCGCCTATGAGTACGAGTCTGAGTCTGAAACTGTGCCGGAACCTACTACGATCGCAGGTGTTGGTTTAGCTTTTGGCTTGGGGTGCTGGTGGAAGAGGAAGGTGGGGAAAAGGACTTTTAAATAAGATGAGCTGCATTTGTCCGCCACACAAAAAAGCCCTGCGACAAGCAGGGCTAATGTTAAATTATAGAGTTGTTAGCAGAGAGAGAATATGACTCTCCCTGCCTCTTAAAACGCACTCTTAGAACGTGAAAGTAGTTCTCAGAGTACCAATAATGATGTCGTCATTATTGCGGTCTTGATTCGGGTTGGTAATCCAAATGACGCCCGGAGTCACGGCAATGTTGTCCGAGAGCTTGAACTTGTAGAAGCCTTCAAAGTGCCACGAAGTATCGTTGCTGAAGTTCCGCAAATTGCCAGGAGCCTCAAGTTTATCCAAGTAAGGCTCACGACCTACCACAAAGCCCAGCAAGTTGCCTTCTTTCCCTAAATCGGGCAAAGCCAAAGTGGCTGCGTAGTTCCAAATTCTCGCATCGCCGACGCCGAGAATACGAGCATTGGTTAAACCAGCCCAGCCCCCAATGATAAATCTCGGGCTGAGTCGGAACGAAGCCTCAGCACCGTAGGAGTTGCTGACAACTTTGCGAGCGCGGAAGCCGTCAAAGCCTTCGCTCAAACCGTTGATGGAATTAGCCACGCCCGTGCCTGTAAAACCGCCAAGTTTGTCTGGCCCGTTCCCCAAACCGTTGTCAAACCCGAAGTTACCTCTGCTAAAGTAACCGTGGTTGTAAGTGAGAGCAACTTGCAAGTTGCGTCCCGGGGTAAAAGTCAACTGCCCCATCGCTGCGTAGTCGCCATTGAACAAGCCTGCGCCCTTGGCGGGACTTGCTGGATTTGACGCCAAATATCCGAAGGACAGAGAAGTCGGGCCGAACACGCCGCCCAGCAAGCCTCTGCCACCGAAGGCGTAATCGAAGCCGATACCAGCACCGCCACCTAGGCGATAAATTGGGTTGCTCTGACCGAAGGCGCTGAGGGAGCCATTACCGCCGTCAAAGTCTTCAAAGTAAGGGTTGACGGTAGGAATGAAATCGTTCCAAATACCGTTAGCGGCTTCAATGGTAACGTTCAACCGATTGCTAGCGGGGAACTTGTAAAGCAAGCTGCCCAAGTGAAAAACGTTGTCGGTTCTGCCAACTACGTTCCAGGTTTGAGTACCTTCGCTCGTCGCCCCCAAGTTAAAGTTTTGACCGTTGCCCACATCCAGTCTGGTGAGCAACAAGTCTCTGCCGGTGAAGCTCGTATTTAAATTGAGACGTACCCGCTGTTGGAAGACGGCTTCATTGTTACCCGTACCGACTCTTCTGTTGTCTCTGCCAAACAAGCCATCATTGCCACCAAAGTCGTCGCTGAGGGCAAAAATTGCTTCCCCAGTCAGTTTGGTAGTAGTTGAAAATTGGTTAGCTTCGAGTTCGGATGTGCGAGCTTCCAGAGCATCGACGCGGCCGCGCAAGGTTGCCAGTTCTGCTGCAAATTCTTCCTGGAGCCGTTGGAGGGCTGCCAAGTCGTCTTTTGTCGCTAAGTTGGTTGTACCTGCTTTAATTAGCTCGTTAACTTTGTCTAAGCAAGCGTTTAAACCGGCGGCAAATTCGTAGCGGGTCATTGCCCGGTTGCCGCGGAATGTGCCGTCTGGATACCCGGCAATACAGCCGTAGCGCTCGACTAGGGATTGCAGTGCTTGGAATGCCCAGTCTGTGGGCCGCACGTCGGAAAGTTGAGATACTGAGGTTACTTGAGCCTGAGTTTCGCCACCAGCACCTTCGCTGCTGTACTCGTTGACCTGTTCTAATGTGGCGGCTGGGTTTTGAGCTTGTGGTGCGACAGTTTGGGCTAGAGATTGGGCCGGAGAGGGCAAATTTTGTTGTGCCTGCTCTGCAACTGCCGGGGCAGTAGTTTCTAATTGAACTGCACTGATTTGCTCCTTGACAGCGGTAGCTGCTGGGGCTGGATTTTCTAGTCTGGCTGCCGCTGAATTTTCTACTGGTTGAGCGACTGTTGGCTCAACTGCTGCTAAAGATTCAGTTACAGGTTGTGATGCAGCTTCAAGATTTGTTGCTGCGGGGTCTGTGGTGGCGGAGGCGATCGCGCTGCCCGTTGCAGCAGGGCTGGCATCTGCAATCGCTGGCTTGGTTTCGCTGCCTGTTCCTTGGGAAATTTCTTCGACTGGCTTTAGTGCTGCGGTAGTTTCGTCAACAGCCGCTAAAGCATTAACTTTGGCTTCGGAGGCTTGGCCTGTTTCAGCTTGGGCAGCTTGAGGCTTGAGCGCATCAGCAGCTTGCTGAGCGTCTGCTGCCATCGCGCTCGAAGAAACTACTAGGGTAGCTCCTAAGACTGCTGGGCTGATTAGTAGGTAACTCCACAAAAATTTCGACATATTCACTCTCATCCTCACACCGATTACAGAGAAACTTTTCGAGTCTTCTATGTGGTCAGTAGTTGCTAAACTAGCATACTTTAAAAAGAGACCTAAAATTCACTTTTTCTTTTGATTTTTGGGGACTAACTGAGTGTATGGATGTGATTGGCTGCTGTCGGGTGCCTGTTTTTGACTAGGTACTCAACTGCCTCAAAACCTTACCATACTTGGACTTGGGATTGATTGGACTACTGACACATTAGGCGCTCGATAGCCTATTTACTTTTTAGCACAGCACGTCCGAATCGTCTATACTGATTCGACTTTTGCATCCAAACCGTGTCCTAGGACGCTAAAGACTCGGCGACGGTCGAACAGTTCTAATAAATCGGCGTTGATTTTGTTGTGAGCTGCTTCTTGCCGCAAAATTTTCATTGCTGCATCTGTTCGCAAAGCTCGTTTGTAGGGGCGATCGCCGGCTGTCAGGGCGTCATAAATATCGGCGATCGTCATCAATTGCGCTTGAATGGGGATTTCTGAGTCTGTTAGACCTCGTGGATAGCCTGTGCCGTCGAGTTTTTCATGGTGTCCGTAGGCTATTTGGGGAACATTTTTTAGATCCTTTGTCCACGGAATTTGGCTGAGAAATTCGTAAGTGTGAGTGACGTGAGATTCGATTGCCGATCGTTCTGTCGGCGTCAGGTTGCCCCTCGACACCATCAATTGCACGATTTCGTCTGGACTCAGCAGAGGTTTAATTGCCCCGTCTATATCTCTGTAAGTTTGCCGAGAAAGTTCTAGCAGTTGAGCTAGGGGTTCTTCTGCCAAAATGTGAGGTTCGTTGGCCTCTAGCAGGACTTCCCAATATTCTGCCAATCTGGTTTTTGCGTCTGCTAGCGCCGTGTCTAGCTGTTCTATTTCCTGGCATTTAGCGCACTCTGGCCCAGAGTCCGGGTGTTTTCGGTAAGCTGAATGCTCTAGCAAGTATTTGTATTTAGACTGGACGCATTCCATTTCCAGCGTCCGCTGAGCTAGGGCGAAACGGTGGCGAATGATTTCTAGCTGTGAGGGGTAGAGCTTTTTCTGCTTGGTCAAAACTGCTTCTGGTACTCCGATTTTGCCAAAATCGTGCAGCAGGGCGGCGTAGCGAATTTCTTGAATTTGACGGTTGTTAAAGTAAATAGAGCGCAGCCATCCGCTGCTGACGGCGTTTACTTCTTCTGACAGGCGTACTGTCAGGGCTGCAACTCGTTCTGAATGGCCGAAGGTACATGGATCTCGGGCTTCTATGACTTGCACGCTTGCTTTGACGAAGCCCTCGAACAAGTGTTCTATGCTTTCTTGGAGTTGATTGCGCTCGATCGAGATTGCTGCTTGAGAAGCGAGCGATCGAACTATCCTTTCTTCCCACTCGGAATACTGCTGCGTCGATTCCCAGGCATTCTCTGCCGTCAGCACCTCATCTGCCTTTTTTTTGCGGTTGATCAGTTGCAGTACGCCTATTGTCTCGCCCTGTCGGTTTTGCATCGGCAACACCATTACCGAGCAAGTGCGGTAATTAATATCCCTGTCAAAACTCGTATCTAGCTGGTAGGGTACATCGGGAGGCAAGTCATAGGCATCAGACAGGTTCAAACTTTGACCTGTAATTGCCACGTATCCCGCCAAGCTTTTGTCTGTCAGCGGCAGGGCAAACTCCTTAAACGACAGTCTGGGTTTAGAACCATTTTGAGCTACCTTGAACAGCAACTTAGATTTCTCGTCGCTGTGATCTACTAAATAAACGCTGCCCGCATCGCTGTAGGTGATTTCCCGGCTTTTGGATAAAATCAAGTTTAACAACCCGCCCAAATCGGGGGCGCTAGAGAGCGCCGCGCCAATATCCAAAAGCTTTTCTATCAGTTCTGTTCTTTGAGCAGATTCGTTCAAGAACTCTGGCCTTTCAAATACGATCATGGTCGGAGGATGGCGAATAGCCTTTAATACATTGGACTTGTTGCATCTCGACTTTCTCACACCCGATTTTAACCCAGAGTCGATATTTTCTTTTGAGCGGGCTTTCTGCTCTTGGGACTGTCGCTAGATGCAGTGGCGGCTAGGAAAATGAGAACTCTTGTGACGCTCCCACACTAATTGCAAGCAATATAGTTTGGGCATCTGAGTCCTGTAAAGGATATCTAGATCTTCCTTCGAGATACTCCAAACTGTTTCTCTCTACGGCGTTTTATAGTGAGGAACACGTCCAGCCCCACTGTGGTTCAATGATATCAAAGATTGTCGATTTCGGCGGTGATGGCTTCCGAGCCCTACGGGATTGGTCAACCATCCCACCTCAATCAACTTGGCTTTCATCCCACCCCAATCTGTAAACAATATGGGGTGGGGATTCCCGCCTAACTAGCTAATTTAGCGCAGAAATCTCTTGGGCTAGCGCCATGTCTTTCTCAGTTAAGCCTCCGGCATCGTGAGTTGTCAAGTTAACTGTTACTTGGTTATAGGAGATTTCTATGTCGGGGTGATGTCCTGCCGCTTCTGAGGGGGCGACCAACTTATTCACAAAGGCGATCGCGCCGATAAAATCTTTAAATAAACGGGTACACCGCAGTTGCTTACCTTCCACCGTCCAGCCCGATAATTGACTGGCGCGCTCTTGAATTTCAGTATCGTTAAGTAGATCTGCCATAATTTTTTTTATTTTGGGATAAGCTTTTTGGGAGATTAACAGCCCACCTGTCAACAGTTGACAGTTGACAGTTGACAGTTGACAGTTTAAGAGCGACCTCTACCCTTAAGTCCGAGGATTGGAGTAATGAATAGTCTGATTTTAATTTCTCCCGAGCAGGGTTCCGACTTTCAACCAATTATTTCTGGTCAAAAATCCGACCAAAAACTATCCGCTCTCACCAATAGTATTGAGGCTCAAGTTTTAATACTTAAGATTTAACACTATTTGAGGTGAGAGCGGTCTAGCGGGTCTTCAGATTAGAACCTGACTGCCGGGAGAATCCCTAGCTGAGCCTGGTTCCCGATGGAATTCGTTTCCAGTTGGAAACGACGGCTGACTGCTAGTGAGCGGCCCCGGCGCACAGCCGGTAGTTTCCAATCTGATGACCCATGCATTTACTACTTTCTATCATGGGCATCACCTCCAGGATTAGCTAAATGGCTTCATATTTGAACGCACCTCACCCAAATACAAGATCTGGTGTGAGGATTTGTGCGCTAGCCCTTGCCAGCGTAACCGAAAGAACCTGCGTTCTGAGTATCATTTCAGTAGTCACAATGATTAGAATAACACAAGGAATTAGAAGTGGGGGGATGCAAATTAATATTTTTGCAAGATGAGGGCAAATTACTGACGTATCGAGGTTTTCGATCGCTCTCTACAGCCAGCGGGCGATCCTCTTCGTTGGCGTAGCCGCCGTAGGCGCGGGCTTCGCTAACGAGCTTTTGAGCGGATTGCTTTTTCTGTGGGGCAGGTATAAAGAGGGAAATGTGCGATCGGATTACTGAAATCAAAAAAGCTCCTACCGAGCGGCAGGAGCTTTTTAAACATTGAGGGTAAAGCCTAAACTAATTTATCTTACCCTTTCAAAATGTTGCAATTTTTGATACTTCGCACTGATTAGAGAGCGTTACCGCGAGGTAGAACTTCTTCAGGGAAGATGAAGTTTTCGTGGGGTTGGTCGGTCGGAGCCATCCAAGCACGAATGCCTTCGTTAAGCAGAATGTTCTTAGTGTAGAAC
>NZ_JAEQCB010000157.1:0-25109 GCF_020738785.1 Microcoleus sp. PH2017_05_CCC_O_A
TCGTTTTGCCGCTCTTTTTCCCTCTGCCTCATCATAGTTTTTTTCCACGATTGTGGGATGTTTGGTTTCACCCTTTTTTAATTCGCCAACAGTCTCTTGCAACTGCTGCTACACGATCCAAAAGTCGGCGCTTACAGCTTGGGCGAACGACTGTCGCATATCGATCGAGCGACTATGATTTCTCTGCTGTCTCAGCGCCCGGATATTTCGGAAGCAGAAGCTGCTCGGATTGTCGATCAAATTTTGTCGGTGCGCGACCAATTCGCACTGCAAATCCAGAAAATTCAGGAGGGCATTCAATCGGTAATTGACGGAATTCTCGGAAAAGTTCGGGATTACCTCAATTCGCTCGATCGCCCGGAACTCAATTATGAAGGTATCACGCGGGATGTGCGGAAGTTATTTGACGATCCGCAAGCCGGATTTGATGCTTTGCGCGATCGCCTCGGTCATTTCAACCGCGATACTTTAGTGGCTTTAATTAGTTCGCGCGAGGACATTTCTGAAGCAGATGCGAACCGTTTGATCGACCAAATCGAAAGAAGCCGCAACAGCGTCTTGCAAAGAGCAGAACGCTTGCAGCAAGAAGCGCAGCTTCGCCTCGAAAACATCAGATTGCAAGCTGAAAAACAAGCTGAAGAAACTCGGAAAGCAGCGGAAGTTGCCTCTTGGTGGCTGTTTTTCACGGCTCTTACCTCGGCGGCTGCGGCTGCGGGTGCTGGTGCTTTAGCTGTTATCCGATAAACAAGAGTCAATTTGTGCGCTCGGATTTCTAATAGTGCCTGATGTTAGTAGAAACTCACATCAGGCACTATTTTTATCGACCTTCTTAAAAGCGGTGAGGTATTTCTGCTTAAGAGCATTTCGCCTCGATTCACCATTGTAAAACAGGTTCGTAGTGAGGACTTTAGTCCGCATTCAAGAAGGACTAAAGTCCTCACTACGAACCGTAAAGCAAATCGATTCACCATTGTAAAACAGGTTTGTAGTGAGGACTTTAGTCCGCATTTAGGAAGGACTAAAGTCCTCACTACGAACCGTAAAGCAAAACAAAATTGTTATCAGGATTCTCAAGGGCGGTGAGGTGTTTCTGGTAAGTTCGTGTCGCCTCGATTCACTATTATACAACTGGTTCGATCGTTCGGAATGCAAGTCCTCCAGAAGAAGGACTTGCATTCCGAACGATCGAACCGTAAAGCAAAACAGAATTGCGATCGGGCGAATCAAAAGCGGTTCTCAATCCAGCACGCCTGTTGTGTCAACCGCCACCGGCACCCCGCCCAGGGCGGGGCGAGTATCAAACGCGAAGTTTTTTCGTGGCGCGATCGCCCGTTTCTTTTGAAAATCGCGGTTAGCTCATGACTCGCAGGCGATCGGTTGTGCATAATGAAGGGAACTAAAGATGTGAAAATACTACACTGACTGTGGGGGGCTAGATACCCGATACCTTGGAAATACCGAGGGCTTTTGCAAATGAGCCCACAACAGTCAAAACACGCAGGCCAGGCTCGATCGCCAATGCTAAACAACCTACGTCTCCAACCTCCCCAGGCTACTTGCTTAGTAACACCGTGAGGAGGCCGACGCCATGCAACTCCGAAAAAAAACACTATTAATTATCGGTGCAGCTCTGATCAGCCTGATTGTGGTTCTCTATGCCACTGCATCAACCATTTTGCTGCACGATTTTAACAACCTGGAGGCACAGTACGTCCGCCAGGATGTCGCGCGGGCTTTGGATGCCTTAGATGATGACTTGTCGAATTTAGACACCAGCGCTCAAGATTACGCCGAGTGGGATGATACGTACTCTTTTGTCGATACACGGAACCAAGAATTTGTCAAGTCAAATTTTGTAAATTCGACATTTGTTTACTTGAGATTAAACTTATTGGTGCTGCTGGACTCCGACGGTAAGACCATCTTCAGCAAAGGTTTTGACCTGAAATCCAAAACCGAAATCCCAATTCCGGCAAGCTTGCAACAGCACTTGACCGAGGCGCTGATCGAGTCCCAGACAAGTTCTGAGGAGGGGTACCCCGCCAAAACAGGCGTCGTCACCCTGCCAGAAGCCACGCTGCTGATAGCCTCAAAACCGATCGTCAACAGCAACGCTCAAGGCCCGCCGCGGGGGACGCTGATCCTGGCACGCTACCTCGACAACACCGAAATTGGTTTGCTTTCGGAACTGACTCACCTGTCAGTGGATTTTAGATTGCCGAGTTTAGATTTTAAAGTGGGAGCCACGAACTACTCCGGACAAGGTGCTAAGGTGCTGGCTCGCTCCAGGCAGGATTTGGACAATCTCAAACTCAAAATTTCCAACCTCAAATCAGTAGAAATTTTAATCGAGCCGCTCAGCGACAGCGTAGTCGCAGGATACGCCCTGATTCGGGACATCCGGGGCAAGCTAGCGCTGCTGCTGCGAGTAGAAGTAGACCGAGTAATCTCTAGGCAAGGTCAGGCTACCCTAGAACTCTTTACTTTCTCGATATTGGCAGTAGGTTTAATATTTAGCGCGATCGCCATGCTGTTGTTAGAAAACTTAGTCTTGGCGAGATTGGCCGACTTGAGCACTAGCGTCAGCAACATCGCAGCCAACGGCGATCCAGACTTGCGCGTTCAAATAATGCCAGGAGGCGATGAACTCGCCAGCTTGGCCGACACCATCAACCAAATGTTAGAAGCATTGGGCAATTCTCAAGTCGAACGCAAGGAGAGCGAATACCGCTATCGGTTGATCGCCGAAAACTCAACCGACATGATTACCAGACACGACCCCAAAGGCGTGTTTATCTACGTCTCGCCCGCCAGCCACGCTTTGCTGGGATACGAACCTTCGGAACTGATTGGGCGCCTTCCCAACGATTATTTTCACCCCGACGATTTAGAAACCGTCGCCAAAGCTCACTCGAAAGTCCTGGCGCTGCCAGTTACTTACACCGTCAGCTACCGCATCCGCCACAAAGACGGCAAATACATTTGGTTTGAAACCACCAGCCGCACGATCCGCGATCCCGAAACCGGTGGAGTGCAAGAAATTATCGGCGTTTCGCGCGACATTAGCGTACGCAAGCAAACAGAACAAGAACTGCGAGAAAGCGAAGCTGCAATTAAAGCTTTGTACCAAGTGACTTCTGCTCCCCGTACAGACCCGCAGGGCCGCCTTTCTACCTTTGATTTGCGCCTCGAAGAACTGCTGGCAATGGGATGCCGGCATTTAGGCCTTTCCGTGGGAATTTTGTCGCACATTCAAGGCGACAACTATCAAATAATTGCTGTTGAATGTCCCGATGAGTCGATCGTCAAATCACAAATCTACGATCTGGAAAAAACCTTTTGCGTAGCTACAGCAATGGCAAAAGAACCGATGTACTTTGAGTCGGTGAGGTTTTCGGGTTTGTGTTTCAATACTCCCAATCCTGCCTTCAACATCGAAGCTTACATGGGCACTGCCGTCACGGTGGCAGGTGAAGTTTACGGCACTCTATGCTTCTTTGCTCCGACTCCTCTGACAGAACCGTTCCGAGCTGTAGATAGAGAGTTGGTGAAACTGATGGCTCAGTGGGTGGGCAGCGAACTAGAACGCCAGCAAACAGGCGTAGATTTGGCAAAAGCTCGCGACGAAGCACTGGCAGCTACGAAAGCCAAAAGCGAATTTTTAGCCACCATGAGCCACGAAATTCGCACTCCGATGAATGGAGTCATCGGCATGACAGGTTTGCTGCTGGATACCCACTTAAGTCGGGAACAGCGCGATTTTGTAGAAACTATCCGCAGCAGTGGCGATGCTTTGCTGACGCTGATCAACGATATTCTGGATTTCTCGAAAATTGAGTCGGGCAAATTGGACTTGGAGGAACATCCGTTTGACATCCGCACTTGCATTGAGGAATCTCTCGATTTGGTAGCTGCTAAGGCGGCACAAAAAAAACTGGAATTGGGTTACTTGATCGATCGCTCCGTACCACCAACGGCGATCGGTGACAGTGCCCGCTTGAGGCAAATTTTAATCAACTTGCTCAGCAATGCTGTTAAATTTACTGAAAGGGGAGAAGTGGTGGTTTCGGTGACTGCCAAAAAGCTTGCAGTGTCCACGATCGGCGCTCAAGAACTGCCAGCAATTAATGGCGAACCACGAGCAATTCACAAAGTATACGAAATACAATTTGCGGTTAAAGATACTGGTATCGGCATTCCGTGCGATCGCATGGATCGGTTGTTTAAATCTTTCAGCCAGGTTGATTCTTCAACGAGCAGGCAGTACGGCGGTACGGGATTGGGCTTAGCAATTAGCAAGCGTTTAGCCGAAATGATGGGCGGCAGGATGTGGGTGCAAAGTATGGGTTGTCTGGCTGGCAATCCTCCGGGAGATTTTAAAGTGGCAGTTTTTGAGATCGCAGGTGAAGAATCTTGCGAAATTGCCGAAAAATATGGCTCTAGCAAATCTTTACTCAGCAGCGAGCCGATCGACCAAAATCCCAAATCCGCAGGCTCTACTTTTTATTTCAGCACGATCGTTTCAGGCTGCAACAGTTCCTTACCAGTTAATTTGAGCACTACTCAACCTGAATTAACTGGGAAGCGAGTCTTAATTGTCGATGACAATGCAACCAACCGCCAAATTTTGACTCTCCAAGCTCAGTCTTGGGGAATGGTGCCTAGGGCTTCAGCTTCGGCTCGTTTGGCTTTAGATTGGATCGCGGCTAAAGAGGTGTTTGACTTGGCAATTTTGGATATGCAAATGCCACACATGGACGGGTTGGCTTTAGCTGCGGAAATTCGCCTGTATCCCGAGTGCCAAAAGTTGCCGTTAGTGATGCTAACTTCGATCGGCAGACAAGAAATTAACACCCCTACGATTGAGGTGGATTTTGCTGCTTTTTTGAACAAGCCGATCAAACAATCTCAGCTTTACAATGTTTTAATCAATATTTTTGGGAAACAGACTGCTGAAATTAGAGTGCAGCGAACCAGCGGGCCTTTATTGCAAAGCATACCCGTGCTGGCCGAGAATTTACCGCTGCGGATTCTGTTGGCTGACGATCATTTGGTGAATCAGAAGGTGGCTTTGCAAATTTTGCAGCGGATGGGGTATCGGGCGGATGTGGCAGGAAATGGTATCGAAGTGATCGAAGCTTTGCACCGCCAGCCTTACGATGTTGTGCTGATGGACGTGCAAATGCCGGAAATGGACGGTTTGGAAGCTACCCGTCGCATCCGGGAGGGATTTTCAGCAGCTTTGAACTTAGAAAATGCCAGGGAAGAATCAGAAGTTTCAATAAGTGAGGAGGAATTTAACAATCGAAAATCCCCAATCGAAAATCCCGAATTTAGTGATGAGCAATCTAACAATCCAAAATCCAAAATCCCCAATCCCGAATTTAGTGATGAGCAATCTAACAATCCAAAATCCAAAATCCAAAATCTAAAATGGACGAGGCCTTGGATTGTGGCGATGACGGCAAATGCGATGCAGGGCGATCGCGAAGAGTGCATGGCTGCGGGGATGGACGACTATTTGAGTAAGCCGATCGCCATTGAGGAGTTGGTGCGAGCTTTGAGCGCGTGTAAATCTCGCTCAAATGGGGAATTCGATTGCCCGCAGCCGATTTTTTGTGTGAGCTCGCAGATTGAACCGACAGTAGGAACAAGTGAATTAGAAGTGCGATCCTCTTCGAGGGCTGCGCTAACGAATGCTGCTGTTGGGGAAAATCAACAAGTGACTATGCCCAATTCGTCCTCCGCCGTCAGGTGGGGTGCATCAAATGTCGATCGGGCTTTGTCACAAAACGGCGATTGTCTGAGTGCCAAGATTATAGAGGGACTGCGAGATGTCGAAGCTTTGGAAGAGGCGATCGACCTTTACCTCGAAACAGCCCCCGAACTGCTGCAAGGCATCTCCGTGGCTCTGTGCAACGCCGATCCGCTAGCTTTGCGGCGAACTGCTCACTCCTTGAAATCAATTAGCGGTACTCTCGGTGCTTTTCACTTGTTTGAGTTGTGCGAGGAACTCGAAATCATGGGCCGGATGGGGACAGAGGCAAATAAGCCTTTATCTGGGATGGAATCCGGGCTTTTAGAACAGGTTGAGGCCGAGTATCAAAGAGTCGAAACGGCCTTGAAAATAGAACGGGAATACAGCTAGACAGTCACAGAATAATAATTAACCTGAATCGGGCAAATCCACGCGATAAACATGATGAGGTACGTTGTTGGGCTTCAGCCCTCTTATACCATTTTTTAAAAGTTATACCATTTTTATAAAATTGTGCAACAGCCTTCGACCCCCCCTAGCCCCCCCCTTGTAAAGGGGGGACAAGAATACTGTTATTTCATTTAAAACTGGTATTATCACAGACTTTAGCAAACAGGGAAAGTCGATAAATTGCAATCTCTTGTCGTCCTCGAACTCTATCGGATATTTGAAAAATGGTATTATACAAGCTCTCAGTCATACCTCATCTTTTTGAGAAAAGCTATAATTGCTTTGACAGTAAAGTTCGATCGACTGGTCTTGAACTATGGCTGTTTCTACGATGTCTAGTTTGTGAAATAAGGTTTTTCGATTAGCAATGGCAACTCTATATTTCCACACACTAATCCTGCACAATTCCACTGCCGCAGATACTCACAAACTTCAGAAATAATCGCATTTGCTGCATCTAAATCTTGTGCTTGAGAAGCATGATAGTGCGCTCTGATTAAGGGCTGAATATCCTCGATATCTTGCCATTCCGATTCCGGCTTGAGGGGAATGCTGATATAATAATTATAAGCTTGGCTGTGCGCTGTACGGACATTTTCGGAATTTTGATTTAAGAGATGCTCACCCTTTTCTCGAATTAGCGGATGCAACTGATAGGATTTGAGATGGCGATCGTAATATAGCAATTGTCGGCGCTTGAGTGCCTGAATAATATTTTCTTTAAGTTCGTACTTGCTAACTTCTGGCATTTGAGCGCTAATCCCTGCAAAAGATAGCGGATATTCTGAGGTTTGATAGACGGAAATTCGGCTGAGACAAGTTTGCTCGCCTTCGCCCAGACGCGCCCTTGAAACTCGGTATCGTCTCGAATCAAGGCTGCCACGAGTTGTAAGGCTTTGGGATGTCCTGAATAGCGATCGCCCATTTCCGCTAATTCCTCTGGATTTGCCGTCAGATTAAAAGATTGCAACAGGGAAATTGCAGCATCTCGATCCAATCCGTTGAGCTGGATTTCGCGGGTGACTGTGGGCGGCAATTCAGCCAAGCTTTCGCGACTGGTAAATATAATTTTGCTTTGATGTTCTGTTTCTAATAGTTGTTTGAATAACCAAGCATATTCCGCACAATCTTCTGCGAAATAACCTGCGGCTTTGGCTTCTCCTGCTTTCAAAAGTGTTTCGGCGCGATCGAATACAATTAAGCAAGGTTTAGCTTTGATAATTTTTATCAGTTTTTCGATTTTTTGGAAAGAGTCATCTTGAGGATTGACGGCTGCGGTGATGTCGCCGTTGGAGAGGGTGAATAGCAGGGAGTCAATTGTGCGATCGCACGGGGGTGCTTTGGCTGTTGCGGATTGCAAGGATTGCCAAGCGGCGCAGGTGAAGGGGGTTTTTTCTGTGTGGAATTGGCGAATTAGTTGGCTGATGAGGGTGGTTTTTCCGATTCCCGGTAATCCGACTATTGAGATGGCGATGGGAACCCCCCCCAGCCCCCCCTTGGTAAGGGGGGGAGCAGGAGCAGGCGACTCCTTGGTAAGGGGGGGAGCAGTGATTAGGGTTTTTAAGATGTCGATTTCTTTGGTGCGCTGTACCCAATTTCTGACGGGGGGTAAGTTTTCTGGGAGGGGGAAAGTGCGATCGTTTTGGTTGTCTAGGGCGATATCTGCGATCGCGGCAGCTAAAAGTAATTCAGTTTGTTTTATATCATTGCGCTCGATAATATCTTCCCAGTTATTGATTCCTACAGCTTTGCAAATATCGATAAATGTTTCGCGTCGAATTCGGTTTTGCGCCCAAAATCTCCTTAAAGTAGCTTTGGAAGTTAGAGCGGCTTTGCACCAAGTATCCTCACTTTTATTCCATTCGAGATTGCGTCGCACCATATCAATGATTTTCAATCCTTCCTCGGATGCTCTGAGCAAGCCTGCCATTGGTACTCCTCTACGGAAACTCTGCGTTAGTAAAGAATGTTACACGATCTGGTGAGCCAAATGAGCCAAATGAGACAAATGAGCTAAATGAGCCTTTTTTGCTGAGCCAAATGGTGAGCCGTTTAGCCTATGCAGATTCAGGATTGTCGAGTAATGTGAAATGATGTGCTTGGCTATCAGCTAGGTTTGACGGTGCATCGGTTAGGCGATCGGGGATACGGCTTATCTGCGATCGGGACTAATGTAAAGTTTTGTTACAAGAATAGGGCGATTTGCATAAAAAGCAGAGGAAGGCCCTGATAGA
The DNA here is from genome assembly GCF_020738785.1 of Microcoleus sp. PH2017_05_CCC_O_A. Lineage (NCBI taxonomy): Bacteria > Bacillati > Cyanobacteriota > Cyanophyceae > Oscillatoriales > Microcoleaceae > Microcoleus > Microcoleus sp. PH2017_05_CCC_O_A. The sequence continues at coordinate 8,443 of NZ_JAEQCB010000157.1, forward strand.
TATTTAGGAAAGCTTGCTAGGCGGGCTTTGCTGGTTTTTACGCAACTATATTTTTGAGGAGATCGGATTATGAAGTTACTGACAGATGATGTGTTGTTGGGTAGTGCTGTGGATGCAAGTGCGGTATCAGATGAGGGAGTTGTTCGGATAGCGAAGGCAACTACTGGTTCGGTAACAGGTGGCTTTGAAGGAAGTCAAAAAACTCTCAAGTTAGATTCAAACGGAGGAGGAACCGCCGAATATTCCTATGAGTTTTTCGACATTCCAGACGAGCTAATACTTCGTTATGATGGCAAGGAAATTCTCAATACAGGGTTTATTTCGGGTAAAGGAGAAGGCAAAGTTGATCTACCCTTGGGAAATTCTGATAACTTGCAGGTAATCTTAGCGACCGATAATGTAAATACTGCATGGGAATATACGATATCGACAACACCACCAGATTCGACCACAACCCCGCCGAATTCTACTACTAACCCTACCACAACCCCACCGAACTCGACTACCAACCCTAATACTTTTCCTACTTCATCCAACATTAGCAAGGACGCAAAATACGAATTTCTTTCCAAAGATGTTGCTTACAAAGCTGGCAAAACTACTTTAGATAGTAATGCTAAAAACATAGTAGAGCAAACGTGGCAGCAATTATTAGGGCAGGATATCAGTAGTATTTACGATGGAAAGCGGTTTCAAGATATCGTTAACGGCTACAAAGTAGATCGAGTTTTTGACGATACAAACACAACAAAGACAGGTTTTTTTGCCCTGGGATTGACATCAACTCGCGGGGATGCTCCAGTTCTAGCAATTCGGGGTACGGAACCGACAGCTAACTTATTTGCAGATATTTTCTCAGATATCGACCCCAGAGGAGTTGGTTTCAATCAATATGAAGCTAGCCGAGATGTCAATCCTGCTGATGACAATGTAAGGTTTACACCCCTTGAATGGTTATCCCAAGTAAGTCGCGATCCATCTAAAAATCCCAATCTTTTAGCACCAGATATTACGGGTCACAGTTTGGGAGGTGCATTAACCCAACTATTTGCGGCTGATTTCACAAATCGAGGTGGCAAGTTAGGAGAGATAGTAACCTTCAATTCACCTGGGATTGGCAGAAATTTTGTAAACAATTTCAATCCACAGAATGTCTCAAATGTCAATCATTACATTGTTTCCGGGGATCTTGTCAGTTTAGCTGGTGAAGCATATGTACCAGGCAAGTTTCAACTTAGAGATTTCTTTGACTTGAATCCTCTTAACAATCATTTACTACCTGTTCTGACTCAGGAAGTAAACTACGATCAACCAACCTATGACAAACCATCAGCAGATGGCAAAAACAAAAATTCTGTTAAACCAGCGGATGTAAAATCAGTAGTTAATAACGGTTCTACAGACTGGCTGAGCGATCCTTTTTTTACTTATGTAGATCCAGAATACTTAAATTTGGTAGCAGGAGCCTCACAAATTACAAAATTTCCGCCGTTGAAGCAATTTGAATTTATACCTCCATTATTGCTGTTTCGCGGGACTGTTGAAGGGAGTAGGCAAAAGATTGGTGAAGGATTGCAACAAATAACAAATGCTTTTAAAGATCCTATAACAGGGGTAAAAGTTTCATTACCAGATCAAAAATATAAGCTTCTCGGTCTGATTGATATCGAGGCAACAGACTTGGCAGTTAAATACTCCAAACCAGAGGATATATTCAAGATTCAAGGCAAAGTCACTCTACCATCATTTCTTGGCAATCCGGCTGTTAAGGCTACGGCGGACTTTGCTGGCGAAAACTTTATCCAAATTTCTAAGAGTCGCTTGGATATTAAAGGCTCCCTTGATCTCCAATCACAAACACCGATTGTTCCTCCGCTTTTGAGGGTCGATACAGCTAAACTTTCTTTTGACACAACTAAAAACGAAGTTAAGGGGGAAGCGTCAATATTTCTTCCCGTCACAGGACAAGGAATTGAAGGAGGGCTGAGTTTAAAAAACGGAAAATTAGATTCTATATCCTTGGATAAAAAAGGTCTAGGGATACCAATTGGGCAAACGGGCTTGTTATGGCAAAGTATAGGAGGAAGTATAGGTAATATTTCTGCTATTGACAAACTCGACCCAGCAGAAATTTTGAAACTTCAGTTTGGTTTGAATGTAGGCATTAAAAATGTCGGCTCCGAATTAAAAATACCTCTACCATCATGGGCTGGTGGTGATATTTCGGGTTCACTGGTTGAACTGAATGGTGGTTTGAAGATCGATCGCGATCGTCTCAACCTCAACGGTGATTTAAAATTACTGGGTGGTTTCATCAAGGGAACCTCAGACAGTAATATCAATTGGAATAAAAAACAGATCGATTCTATTGCAGATATTTCAATTGGACCTGATATTATCAAAGGTAAAGTTAACCTGAATGTTGATTCCAAATTGAATGTTATGCTTTCGGGTGATGCCGAGGTTAAAATACCCGATGTTACTTATGATATACCTGATATTAAGGCAGGTTTTTTTGAAATTAGTGGGAAGAAAATCAATCTTATTAAAGAACAAAAACTTGGAGAAGGGAAGTTTTTATTCAAATACTCGAATGATAACGATCTCTCTAATGACTTCATTAAGGCTTACGGTAAGTTACCACCAATAGAAGTCCGTGAGAATATACTTAATCCTTTTGAAAAACCGAAAATAATAACACCTGAAGCTACATTAACACTTTTTCTTGCACCTCCCAAAGATGGTAGCCTACAATTCAAATTTGAACCAGGTAATCAATTACCTAAAACGAGTAGCTTCACCATTGCTCAAGATACCCAATGGCTGATTATGAATGCCAACTGGGATACTGCCACCACAAACGTACCTGTTCAAGTTAAAACGCCTAACGGAACAATCATAAACGAATCAGAATTTGCTGCTAACAACATTGCCATTGTTGACACTCTCACCACTTCTACCACTAAAGCTGTCATTGTAGCAAATCCAGCACCGGGAATTTGGGATATCAACGTAGCAAACCCCGCAGGCTTAGGTAACGTACAATATAGCGCCTTCCGCGATTCCAAAGATCCTACTGTTCAAGTCAGTAACTTGGCTACAGATGTCAGTGGGCAAAATGTTACCATTAACTACAACGCTTTTGACCCAGACTCTAATGCAAAAGTCAGCTTATTCTACGACACTGATAACCAGGGATCTAATGGCATCTTAATCAAAGATGGTTTTGATAAAACTGATGGCACTGGTAGTTTCACTTGGAACACTGAAGGGATACCCGCCGGAGATTACTACATCTATGCAATGGTAGTAGATGACAATAACCCACCAGTTTTCAGCTACTCTCCGAATCCTGTGCAGGTAAGTGAAGCAGCAGATTTATCTGTTACCAAAACAGCCAATGCAGATACCACGACAGTTGGGAATAACTTAACCTACACTGTCACCGTTACCAATAAAGGAACGAGTAACGCCAAAGAAGTAACTCTTGCAGACACATTGCCGGAGGGGGTAGAATTCATTTCTGCTAGTGTCAATCCCACTCAAAAATCGGGAAATAAACTCACCTTTGACCTCGGAAACTTAAACAACGGTGAAGCTAAAACTATCAACGTCACTGTTACTCCGCCAATAACAGGAAATATCACTGGCAGTGCTCAGGTGACGAGTAAAACTTTCGATTCTGATGCTACAAACGATATCGCTGTTCTCACTACATCAGTCAAGCCAATTTCTACTGACCTTAGCATCACCGCAACGGGAACTCCTACCACCGTAAATCTAGGAGATAAACTTACCTACAGCCTAACTGTCACTAACAATAGTCCCACTAAAGCTACAGGTGTCACCTTCACTAACGAATTGCCATCAGGATTGAAAGATGTTTCTGTTACCTCTAGTAAGGGTGGAACCCCCGAAAACAACAATGGAACCATTACTGCTGAATTGGGTGATTTAAACACGGGTGAATATGCAAAAATCACTATTAATGCCACTTCCATCGCTGCGGGAACTTTCAGTAACAATGCCAGCGTTACCAGCAAAGAAGTTGATTCAGAGTCAGTTAATAATACTCTCACTCAGCGGACAAAAGTTAATGCCAAAGACCCCGATCCAGCCGATCTAGACTTGACTCAGACAGTGGATAACCCTAATCCCAAGGTTGGAGATCGAGTTAACATAACTCTGGCTTTAACCAACAAGGGAATCGGTATTGCCAGTAGCATCAATGTTACCAATCTATTACCTCCCGGCCTCAGTTTTGTATCTGCCACACCCGAACAAGGTCGTTATGACAATAGTACAGGTGTCTGGGATGTAGGCAACATGAAAGATAATCTCACCCGGACTTTAAAAATTACAGCAACTGTCACTGCGCCTATTTCAATTACTAATCTAGCAGCAGTCACGGCTGTTAATGAACCAGACCCCAACCCTATCAACAGCAAAGCTTCACTGACAATTAATCCCATAGGGAGTAGTGGCTTTACTCCTGGTCAAAAAGTTCCTATTTTGGGAACTCCAGGAAACGATAACTTGGTTGGTACTTTTGAGCCTGATGTCATCTATGGCTTGACTGGAAATGATACCATCGGTGGGATTGGCGAAAGCGATACCCTCTATGGAAACGAAGATGATGATGTTATCAACGGCAATCAAACTAACGATCTGATAATTGGCGGAAAAGGCAACGATTTACTTTTTGGAGGAAAAGGTGACGATCAAATATATGGCGATATAGGGAATGACACTCTCATTGGCGGTTTAGGTCAAGATATCTTATTTGGCGGGCCAGATGTTGATACTTTTGTTCTTCCCACCAAGGCTGCGGTAGCTACTGATTCTCTAGCAGATACTATCAGAGATTTTCAAGTAGGAATTGATAGAATTGCCTTAACAGATGGATTAACAGTCTCTAACTTAATCCTGGTTCCAGTTAATAACAACACTGTCATCCAGATAGCAGGAAATAATCAAATACTAGGTGTGGTTGCTGGCGTATCACCTAGTCAGCTAAGCGCTAGTTTCGTCTCATCGAATCTACCATAGATTTAAGTTTTGGGAAGTTAAGCGATCGCCCTTACGACAAAAAGTGCGATCGGCCTCTAAAACAATCCCCAATACCCAGACTTCCCCACAACCACCTTCCTTAAATCCCAACCCTCTCATAGAGCTTGAATCATGATTAAACTGAAATTCAAAATATTAGCAACACTAGCCCTAATCAGTGCAATTGGAGCAGGCGCTAAGCTGTATGGCGCTTCTTGGTGTCCTTACACTCGAAGACAGGCGCAATTGTTCGGAGATTCCTTCAGCCAAGTTCAATACATTGAATGCTACCCCAATGGTAGAAATGGTGAATTTAATTCGCAGTGCCAAAGAGCCAGAGTTTTTACCTATCCTACATGGGTAATTGGTGCTCGCACGAATGAGAGTATGATGTCTATTGAACAACTAGCCAACTTTTCTAACTACGGTACACCTTCAAACACCAACGACAAAGTAAAAATATGTGACTATAAAGCCGACCTGATTTTCTATGAAAGAAATCCTCAAATGTTGGGTCGGAAAATTTCTAGTTCTCAATCTAGTTTAGCTAATGAATGGTCAGGAATTAGAAGGAATATTCGGGGATGTCAGTAACGCACTAAAGCCCTAGAATAAATATTCTAGGGTTTATGCGCTCCGACAAAGAAACCGGGTTTTTACCGAATCTGTTGGCTGCGGCGAAGTATTTTCGCAAAAACCCGGTTTCTGGGCACTATGCGTGAGTCATAATACAGATAAATCGCGTTTTTATCCATCATCATCCATCCCGTTTATCTGCGCTTGCTAAAAAGTGCGATCGCCCTTCATCCATGATAGGATTAAGTCAAATTAGTCAAAGCTAACTCGCATAAATGACAGACGAAACTCGACGAGAAATAGCAAGACGACTAGCTAGAGAACTAGCATCAAGGACAGTCATCTCACCCATAACAGCCGGACAAGGCTTTCAAACATTTGGTGAATTTAAAAGAACGATGGGGGTGGCAGGATCGGGGTTAGCGTGGCATCATATAGTTGGGCAAACAACATCAAATTTACAGAGATTCGGGGCTCAAGCAATACACAATACAGGCAATCTCGTCCGGTTAGAACACGGTACGGGGTCAATTCATCAGGAAATTACCAATTTCTACAACTCCCTCCAACCTGAACTCACAGGTACGATCACTCTAACCGTGAGAGGATGGCTCAGCACTCAATCTTTTGCAGAACAACAAGACTTTGGCATTAAAGTTATTATAGCTTTCGGAGGAACAGTTTAATGCTGACTCTAGATATCCAATCAATTCTCAATTCTATTCCCAATGAAATTAGCTGGCAAGATATCGTACAGTTTGAAAAACTAGACGATCGCGTTAGCATTGCTAATGACCTTTGTGCTAACATTATTGGTGTCAATGAAAGTACGATCGAATGGTGTCCTAATGAAGATTCTGCCGATCGTTTAGAACAACTGGTTTGGTGGTGGGTTGTGCGTCCCGATTTAGGAGCGGCGATTGCCAAAGAAGCTCCTCAAGAACTCAAAAATATTATCAGTCAATACATTCTGCAATCTTGACAAAAACCAGCGCTCGTCTGTGGTTCAAAAAAATGCGATCGCCCTTAACGACAAAAAGTGCGATCGCCCTTAATCCCACTACATCCATCAGCTAATTAGTAAATAAACTCGGCTCTACATGAAACAAACTACCCAGAATCAACGCCTGCTCTTTGCTGAAATATCCCTCACCGTTAACCAATTGATATACTCCTTCTTCAGAGCCAATAATTCCCACTAAATCCGCAGGTTTTAGCGATCGCTGTTCCATCAAAAACAACAACAGTGAACGACGTGTAGCCGTTGCTCCCGGTGCGTAGTATTCTTGCTCAAATTTTTCAATCAATGCAATCAACAATTCATATAACTCATCTTCTTCAGGAGTGCGATCGCGACGGTGCATCAACTCTTCCACCATCACCAAAGCTTTTTCATTTTCAGCTTCATTTCTAATTATTTTGGGCTGAAACTGAGACAATAACTCTTTGTATTTATCTGGATTAAAAATAAGGGTCATTTTTCCATTTTTCCTTATCATATTCAGCATGAGTAAAAATGTATTTGATATAAATTAACTGGCTTTCATAATCGATACTAACTATCAATCGGTAGTTGTTCCCTTTGATATTGAAAACCGTAAAACCTCCCACGGCTTCAGCTTTAGGGAAAACAGATTGCACTTCAACTAAATTTGACCATTTAGCTTTGTTAGCAATTTTAAACCAGTTATCCAGGGCTTCCAGACAATCAGCATGACTTTCGCTATATTCACGCATCTGCCGGTAGCTGATTATGTGCATATGTTATAGGCAATTTCAACTAAACTTTATCTTAACTAAGCTGATTTATTTTGTCAAGTATGCGCGAAATGAGGTAGCTTATTCCCATTGTTCCAGTTCCTCGAATGGTAGCGGTTCAAAAAAAGCATCACCGAGTTTTCCCGTCAGTAAACCAGGGGTGCGCGGCTGTGGCTGTTCTCGTCCTAATCCAAGGCGAAAATAGTGAATCAAGTCATAGATTTCTGCGAGTTTGTCTTCGGGGATGTCTTGTAATTCTTGAACGATCTTCTCAATTAGCATAAATCAAACTCTCCAATAGTTGCTGGTTAATCGATCGCACTACAAGAGTTGCGGTCTTGTCTATTATGGCTCATCGTATAATGACACAAGTTGGCTACGGGCTACGGCGATCGCCCTTTACGACAAAAAGTGCGATCGCCCGCCAATAAATCTGCCACAAATTCACCGAATCAAACTTCTCCAATTTCCGGTGCGATTTCTGCATCTACCTCTTCAAAATTCACCTTATTATAGATATCTGCCACAGAAATTTCAAAGGATACTGAAGCAAGCGCGATCGACTCATCCGATTCATTGTACTCAGCAAACGACCATCGCTTATTATCCGTCTTAGAAAAATGTTCGATATATTTCCGATTTTGATCCAGCAACAAATATTCCTCAACCGTGGGAATCGTGCGGTATCCCTCAAACTTTTTGCCGCGATCGTATCCTTTAGTTGACTCTGACAAAACCTCAATAATAACTCTGGGATTAGTAATCATATCCGTGCGGTTATTATAATATTCCGGCTTGCCACATACTACCATCACATCGGGATAGGTATAGATGCGCCTCTTGGGCATCCACAAGCGGACATCACTCATGAAAACTTCATAATCTTCAGTCTTGAAAGCAAAATTTAACGCCGCGTAGAAATTGCCAGCAATCCGATTGTGATTTGTAGAGCCACCGGCTATAGGAAATATTTCACCGTCAATATATTCGCTTTTGCACTCAGCAGCCTCCTCTAGTGCTAGATATTCCTCGGTCGAGTAGTATCGCTGTTCGGTAAGTTGCATAGTTCGATCGCAGATCATTTAACTAATACTTTTGTTTAGTATAACATTTTTCTGGAAACTCTACTACTTCTAAAATATTTTCAAAAATGAACATTCCATTCCTCTAAAAGGCGATCGATTTTTTTTTTCGGGCGAAGCGGGTTAATGATTCCTGTTCACCAAAATCCTGTAGGGGCGGGTTCACCAACCAAATTTAAAATTGACAGACTATCTCTATAAACCCGCCCTAAACAGACGAATAATCTTCATTAACCGAGAGCGGAATTAGCGCATTTAAATCGCAGAAAAATGATGTCGATCGAGGTTATTTGTTGGGCAGGGCTGGTTTATTGTTTTTGTCTGTTAGCGGCACAGATGGTTGGTGAGCTCGCCCCTACAATAATTGTGGAAAATCAAATAAAAATGATGTCGGTCGAGGTTATTTGTCGGGCGGGGCGGGTTTATTTATTCTATCAATTAATGGTACATATGGTTGGTGAAACCCGCTCCTACGGTATCTTTTGGCAACACGATCGCTTATTTTTTAGTTACTAAAATCCAATCATCGGCTGTTTTGACAACCTCAGCATTCTTCAAATCTAGATGTTTTAAAACAGGTTTCTCTAACAAAAAATAAGGTTGAGGAAGAGTTTGCCATTTCTGTTGTAGCGTCGGGCTGTCGGCGACAATAACTTGTCTCTCGCTATAAAAATTCAGCGACGGACGAGGTAATTTATGAGATGTAAAGACTTGCTGGCCGGCTGGGGTTCCTTGGCGGACAATTTCGGCGATCGGCTTCACTGGATAATCCTCCGCGAGTTCCCAAACCCAGTTATCGGAAGCGACAAATACTAACAGCGTAACGTAAGTTCCCCAAATTAAAACTAACAGAAACTGTCGGTCTTTGCGGTGGAGCAATACGGCGGCTTGCGCCATTGTCAAAGCTACAAACATCAGCATTAACTGCAAATCGCCCTGGGGGGACACAATTTGTCCGCCCAGCCGTATCCAGCCACTGAAGTACGCGCAGCCGACGACACCAACTACGGCTATTACTACCAAAATTGCCGGATGAGGCAACAGAGATATAGCATTAAAATATTCTTCTGTTTCATCTTTTGCGGATTCTTCCGGGACTGACATTTGTTCCCAAACTTCAGCGAGATAGCTACCAACTGCCAAAGCAAAAGCTGGATAAACTGGCAAAACATACCAAGGTAATTTGGTATTCATCACAGAAATAGCCAGCAGATATACTCCCGTCCAAACTAATACTAATTTTGCACCGGGAAAATTGCGATTTTCCCAACTCAAGCGCAGCCCTTGCAGCCAAAATAACTGCCACGGCCATGCTGATTCTAAAATTTCTAACAGATAATACCAGGGCGGGCCTTTGTGATTGCCTACGGGTTCCCAAATGCGCCGGAAAGATTGGTTAAATAAATTAGCGTTGATGAAATCTTGGCCGTAGTGCAGCCATTGGGCAAAATACCAAGCAGCTACTGGCAAAGTTCCGATCGCCAATCCGCCCCAAAGATACCCAGAAGTTAGCAATCGCGGGGTATCCCAAACCAGGAAAACAAAGCCGATCGCGCACAGTAGCAGCCCCAACATCACGCCTTTAGTCAAGCAAATGAGTCCGAAGCCAATCCCCGCGCCCAAAGCGTAGCGCAAGTCGCGGCGCGATCGCACCAAACACCACATCGCAAACAGCAAAAAACACAAAACTGCTCCGTCTAACATCGCCAAACGTCCGTGCCGCAGTACCGGGAGCAGCGTCAGATAAACGAGAGCCGAAAAAATGGCGATCGAGCGTCTGGGAAACAACTCCCTGCCAATGGCGTAAAGAAGTGGCACAGAAGAAGCTGTCAGCATTGCCGGTACCAACCTCGCCGTCAATTCGCTGACACCACCGACGCGAAAACACAGCCCGATCAGCCAGTGTACCAGCGGCGGCTTGTTTAAATAAGGCATAGAGCCGATCGTCGGATACAGCCAATTTAAATTACCGCGCCAAATTTCGCGGCTTACCTGGGCTGCAATCCCTTCATCCCAATCCCGCAACGCCACGCCGCCCAGATTCAGCGCGAAAATCAGCACCGCAGCCAACAGAAAAGCCAGCATCCACAGTTTGTCTGTCAAGCTGTCATTGAAGCGAGTTTTCGGTTTGCGGCTTAGGAATCGAAAGATTTCTGACATAACTTAAGAGAGTTTTTAGCGTCCCAAAGAGAAGGTAAACTTATACAGCAGTTATTTGCGATCGGGGCAATACCATGAACTTACCTGTAATCATAGATATTATAATTGGCTTAGTGTTTATCTACCTGACTTTAAGCTTGCTAGCTTCCGAAATTCAGGAACTGATTGCTACTGTTTTGCAGTGGCGGGCGGAACATTTAAAGAAGTCGATCGAGGTGCTAATTTCTGGAGGCAGCGAAGCCACCAAAGATCCGCTGCAATTGCAGCGAGTCGGACTGTTGGCAAATTCAATTTATGCCAATCCGATTATCAAGGATTTGAATCAAGGAGCGAAAGGGCTTTTATCACAGGGATTTCGTTCGTTTACGCACCGCATGGGAGCTTTATACCGCCAAATGACTGGCACTAAGAATGTTTTTGGCAATAAATCAACAGGGCCTTCTTATATTCCAGCCGATAGTTTTGCTGCGAGTCTTTTGGATACTTTAAAAATTTCTCCTTTGGTGGAATCGCTGTCTAAAAGCAGACTGGAAAGATTTAAAGATTTACAGTTGGCACAAATTCAAGTGATTGGAGAGGGTCTGAATCTGCCGGAGTCTACTAAACCAATTATTGAGCAAGAATTTGGCTGGCTGACTGCGGAGTTCAATCGAGTTGTTGAAGATTATAAAAACGATTTGGGAAGTTTGAACAACAGTTTGGATCGAATGTCGGAAAAATTGGGATTTTATATTAATGATTCTCAGGTTTATCTGCCCGAAACCGAGCAGGGAGGAAGAGAATTTCAGAGACAGATGGCTTTTATTAAGGCGAGTTTTGATAGTGAGTTTGAGCGGGCAGCGTTGCGGGCGCAACTGCAACCGAGTTTGAGCAATTTGTTAAATACGGTGAGGAAAGTTAGGAAAAGTCAGGATACGGTAGCACAAATTATGGATGAGAAAGAGGAGAGTCCGATTTACAAACAAATTCAAGAAACCTTGGACAGTATGCCAGAATCTTTGAAACGCAGTCTTTATATTTTGGCGCAGCGCGCTGAAACAGGCGGTGGAGATACTCAAGAGCAGTTGCAGCGGTTTCAGAAAGAAATTGAAGGTTGGTTCGATCGATCGATGGAGCGTGCTTCGGGGGTTTACAAGCGGAATTCTAGAGGGGTGGCGATTTTGCTCGGAACTACGATCGCCCTGGCTGCTAACGCTGATAGCATTAATATTGTTAATCGGTTGTCGAAGGATTCGATGTTGCGATCGACTGTTAATTTGTACGCTAAGCAATTGGTGGAAAAAAATGCTAACACAAAATTGGATAATTTAACCAATCTCACAAAAGTTCAAAATCAGGTCGATCGAGCTTTGGATAATGTAGCTCTACCTTTTGGCTGGAGCGAACCGAACAGGTTAGAACTAGACGCCCAGGGGAATGTATTGTTGCCGGCTTTGATGGCAAAATTGTTTGGTTGGATGTTGAGTGGCGTAGCGATTTCTATGGGAGCTGGTTTTTGGTTCGAGGCGCTCAACAAGATTATTAATATTCGGAATGCGGGAAAGAAACCGCCCTCTACTACAGACTCGTGAACGGTGGTGTTGTCGGGCCGGAGGCAACTTTGACATTAAATATAAGGTACTTCATAAGGTACGTAGTTGCGCTTGGGCGCTCTTATATATTGAAAGAGCGCTGAAGCGCAACTACGTAATTAAGGTATGTAGTTGCGCTTGGGCGCTCTTATATATTGAAAGAGCGCTGAAGCGCAACTACGTACCTAACTTGCGAGCGAGCATTTGAGGTTTGAGATGTTAGATGGGGTCGATCGATCGGAATCGGGGGGTTTGGAGGACTCTTTGTTGAAGCGGTCACCTACAGGATACTCGATTAGATCGGTAATTACTGACCGATCGCCAATTGGGGAAAATACAGAAAATATAAATTCCGTGCGATCGCGGATGGCAGCACCAGAGAAATAGGCGAAACTGATAGATGAGTGCAATAGCCGCGAGCCAAACCAACCTAGTTCCTGCCTGTTTCCAACGCTCTGACTCCAAGGGTACATCTACCAGCCAACACCCTTTTGGAGGAAGGAATATGTTCACTTCTTTGACGGAAACCAATCCCGCCTCGGAATACCAAAATCCCGGATCCAGAAGTTTTGCATTTAATGACTCCAGCATCATTGACGGCGGATATTTTGTCTCTGGGATTTTCGCGACGCTTGCAGTAATTTTAGTCAAGTCTATGTCTGACGGGATCCAGCAAGTTATCTCGGCACTTCAAAAATATGCCTCTATCCTGATTAGAGAGATTGACAAAGTTTGCACAATTTTTGGCGGCAGTTCAGATTGCCTCGAACCAGATGACAGCCAATTGCTAAAATGGCACAGTTCCCTGAGTGACAAAAACGGACTGGGTTCGTGTTATGCCGATCGAGATAGCGACACACTCAGCAACGGCCGCGCGCGCGATCGGTTGTTTGCTAAGGAGAGTGCTGTAATTGAGGCTGTGGAGCGTAAAACACGGTGATTGGCCACAATGGAATTGTCATTAACCGCCTGACGGGGCGCGAGGATGCGATCTGACTGAATCTGCGATCGATCGTATCAACTCCCGTTGAATAATTCTCATAGCCTTTGTAGTGTAGTGACGGCCCAACTCCGCAAAGTTCCTGTGCCCGCGCGCAAACAACTTAAGTGCGATGATTAATCGGCACTTAATCTCAGACTGTTTTGATGCTTAGTAAATGCCACCAAACCTACTTGGTATCAGTATTCTGGTGTCTCAAAAATCTAGCCAGCCACGCAGCCTATCTCGTACAATTTTAGATTTTCAAAGTGGGGATGACTGAGGTCGCTCTTCAGTTGACAGTTGACAGTTGACAGTTGACAGTTGACAGCTTGCCCGAAAAGCCGGTCGTTGGGTTGAGGGCGACCTCTACCGGGAAGTCCGAGGATTGGAGTAATGAATAGTCTTCTTTTAATTACTCCCGGGACTCCGGCTTTCAACCAATTCTTTCTGGTAATTTCGATCGCGCCTAAAGTTGCATTCTTTGTTTTAATTGGCTGAATTATTCAAAATGTATTATATAATTCATTTTAAAATTTGACCTAATACAGGTATGGACACGACTAAACCGTGTCTATCTACGCAAATTATCTGAGTAAAATCAACAAGAGTAAATCTAATTTAGAGGGGTTACTCAGTAAGTAATTACCGTTGCACCCATTTTTTAATGCCTATAATTATCGGTATTTGCAGCCAATAATGCTGAAAAAGTCCGGCTTCAAAAAAGCTGGATTTTTTTGAATATGCGCCACATATTTGTTAGATATTTCAACAATTCTCACCAAAAAATTGAGTAACTACAAGCGGAAGTAAGTACAATCCGGAAAATAAAACATTTAAATAATTGATTAGTAAATGTTGCACTATTTTCAAAATAGGTGTTAATATGAATTCAAATAAGACTGATAAGAACACTCCTGGGCTGTATCTACCAATAACGCCCTTAATGGAGTATCACAAATGAGTTCTACATTCGCTCAAACTAACTCACAATCTTCTTTGGAAAAATTGCACCCACGTTCCTTAGTATTCATTGATTCCGGGGTGGAAGATTACGAGTCAATTGCAGCGGGAGTGCTACCTGGGCAGCAGGTAGTAATCCTCGATAGCACCAAAAATGGCATCCAACAAATTACGTCTGAAATTGAAAACTACGCCTCTACCAACGGGGCGATCGACTCGGTACACATTATTTCTCACGGCAGTTCTGGCAGCCTGCAACTCGGTAATACCGCTCTGGGTTCAGATAACATCGATCAATACAAAAGCCAGTTGGAAAAGTGGCAGACTTCACTAGCTCCAGAAGCCGACATCATGCTGTACGGCTGCGATGTAGCAGCAGGTACAGGCGCTAATTTCGTTGACAAGTTAAGCCAATTAACGGGGGCTGACGTTGCCGCATCCACCAACATTACTGGTAAAGACGGCGACTGGAATTTAGAATTTTCTAAGGGTCAAATTGAATCGGACTTAGCCTTGAACTCCGATGTGATGGCAAATTACCAAGGTGATTTAGCTACTATCGTCGTCACGAGTAATAGCGATAGCGGAGCAGGTTCCTTGAGAGCTGCGATCGCCTCCGCTGTTGCCGGGGACACAATTACCTTCGCTCCTGGTCTAGCTGGTCAAACCATCGCCCTTACCAGCGGTCAAATCGATATTCCCGTTGGCAAAAACCTCACCATTGACGGCGCCGGTGCAGCGGGTTTAACCATCAGCGGTAACAACTCATCCCGTGCCTTTTTTGTCAATGCAAACGTTGTGACTGCGACGAATTTTGCGGTCAAAAATCTCACTCTTGCCAACGGTAAAACGACTGGGACAGGTGGGGCGATCGGCACAACGGACGAAGTAAGGCTCACAGTAGACAACGTTCAGTTTAATAACAACGTTGCCGATAAAGGTGGTGGGGCAATTTTCGGCAATTTCAACAATACCCTGACAGTATCGAACAGTAAATTCAACGGCAACATCGCGACGGGGGGTAATGACGAACGCGGTGCAGGTGCGATCGGCTTTTTGAGCTCCAAAGCTTTTACTGTCACCAACAGCGACTTCACCAACAACAAGGGAATTAACGGTGGGGCAATTAACAGCCTTCAGGGCAAGTTAACAATTGACAATTCGCGATTCATCGGCAACGACACCAGCGCAGCCTCTTACGCAACAGGTCAAGGTAATCCTGGTTTAAGGGGTAACGGTGGCGCTATTTACACAGACAGAGCCAGCGGTCTAAATGAAGCTTCCGGCACAATCAAGATTACCAATAGCGTATTTCAGAACAATAAAGGTCGAGGTGAAGGAGGTGCAGCTTATCTGTTCACGGGCAGCCAAGACAATGTAATTTTGGAAAACACCACCTTCCAAAATAACGAAGTTATGGCGCTAACAGGCAGTCCCGGCGGTGGAAATCCTGGAAACGGTGGTGCGGTAACGGTTTTGAGCGACAGCACCAACCAGGGATTGACTATTACCAACACTAGCTTTGCTGGCAACAAAGCCAACAATCAAGGTGGTGGCCTGTGGATGCGAAATGCCCCTGCTACGATTACTAACAGCACGTTTTCTGGCAACTCCACCGCGTTTGCTGCTGGTGATTTCAACAAACTGGGCGGTGCCATGACTCTTGGTGCACGCACAACTATTGTCAACACGACGATCGCCGATAATAGTGCCGGTTGGGTTGGTGGAGGTATCTTCGCCGATGCCAATAATGTCACCCTCAAAAACACGGTTCTTTCCAACAATACAGCGGCTAACGGAGGAAACCCTTGGGGAATTCAGCAACACGTCACCGCCCAATATAGCGATCAAGGAGGGAATTTTCAGTGGCCGCCCAAAAACCCCAATGACGGCAGCGATGTCAATGCTACGGCAAGTGTGACTCTCGCAGATCCCAAACTCGGCCCCCTGCAAAACATCAACGGCGCTTTCGTAAGGCCTCTGCTATTAGGAAGTCCAGCAATTGATAAAGGGGTTGCAAGTGGCGCACCCGCTTTGGATCAACGCGGCGTGACTCGCCCTCAAGATGGCGATACTATTCCAGGGGCGATCGTTGACAGCGGCTCTTTTGAATACACCAATGGAGTCGTGCCAACTCCAACTCCCACACCAACTCCGGCGCCGACACCAACACCCGCGCCAACTCCAACTCCCACACCAACTCCGGCGCCGACACCAACGCCCGCGCCAACTCCCACTCCCACACCAACTCCGGCGCCGACACCAACACCCGCGCCGACTCCCACTCCCACACCAACTCCGGCGCCGACACCAACACCCGCGCCGACTCCCACTCCCACCTCCGATGCTTGCGTGCTTGATAGCCTCAAGGCCCCGCAACTTGACCCTGCTACCATTACCCCCAACCCCGTCGAAAAAACTGTCAATGGGGGTAACAATGCCGATTTCATCATGGGCAGCAGCATCCCCGAGTCGATTAACGGACTGGGTGGCAACGACACTATCTACGGACTTGGCGGCAATGACAAC